>CANFUB010000030.1 GCA_947450015.1 Bacteroidota bacterium
ACCCTCGAATGGATTAAATTCGAGTGCTGAATTGGTATTTGGATTTTTGACTTCAGACATTTTAAACTTGTTTTTATTATCTCTTGTTCCTCTATATTAGCGCATTGCAAGTTAGGACTTAATTTTGAAATTACAACTATCTAACCTTTTCTGTAAGATTTTAGCAAAGGTTTTATCGTTCGGAGGCAAAATCATTTTATCGTGATCGCCTTTCACTTTATTAATAATAATAGGCTTGGTAGTAAATGGCCTCCAACCAAGATACTCTGGATCATCCTGATAATAAACCTTATCTTCCGAAATAAATAAATCGATAACACCATCATAGGGTTCCATTTTATATTTTTTTAATGATTCTTCAAATTTCGTTTTAGCATTATTTATATGTAAATATAAACCCTCTAGTTCCTCTTTCTTTTCAAAACCAAGGCGTTTCAACATTGTAATATACCTTAGGTGCCAAATCATGATCTGATGATTCATGGTTTTTTTCGGTCTTTTGACAAATGATTTAATAGTAAAAATTAGCTCTGGCACAAAATCTATCGTCTTTCTTTTAATTTTTCTTTTCAATGATTTCTGCCTTTCTATCTCTATATAATCATAATCGAAAACGGCCAAATAACTAACCTTCTTATTCAATCGGGTCAATTGTTTCGCCATTTCAAACGCAACAATACCACCTGCAGAATGGCCAGCAATGGCATAGGGTCCATTGGGATTGTGTTCCATAATCTCATTTATATAGTAAGCTGCCATCTCTTCAATACTTGATAATGGCTCTTCTTTACCATCCATTCCTAAAGCCTGAAGTCCATATACCGGCTGGTCTTCATCAAAATGATTTGCAATGTTATTGAAAACCAATACTCCTAACCCGCCTCCATGGATAAGATATAAGGGTATCTTATTGCCCTTTGGTTTAATCGGTACTAATGCTTTCCATTTATTGAGTTCTTCTTTTGATGTTATCAGTTTAGCGATATTTTCTATGGTAGGATATTCGAATAGTGAAGACATCGGCAACTTATAGCCTGTCTCATTCTCAAGTCGAATAATGACCTTAATGGCAATGAGTGAGTGGCCACCCAGCTCGAAAAAATTATCTGATTTATTGATATGTTCTATACCCAACAAATCGCTCCAAATCTTGGCAACCAATTTTTCTTCAGGAGATGATGGCATGTCAAGTGGGTTTAACTCAACGTTCGTATGAAGAACACGGTTTTTGAGATTTTCCCTATCGGTTTTACCACTTGATGTGAGTGGTATTTCATCAATTTGAATAAAGTAGGATGGAATCATATAGCTTGGCAGTTTTTCATTCAGGTGAACTCTTAATTCTTTAAAGTTAACCACCTGATTGCTTTGAACAAAAGCAACAAGATTATGACTGCCATTTAATTCTTCTTTTACAATTACAACTGTATTTCTTATAAAAGGAAATTCATTGATTACACTTTCAATCTCACCGAGTTCTATCCTGTATCCCCTTATTTTAACCTGAAAATCTCTTCGACCGGTATATTCTATATTTCCATCTGCTAGCCATCTTCCCATGTCCCCAGTTTTATACATTCTTTCACCATTTTTGTTGGGATTATCAATGAATTTTTCTGAAGTAAGTGAAGGATTGTTAAGATACCCTCGGGCAAGGCCTTTTCCGCCAATGCATATCTCGCCTTGTATGCCAATTGGAACAATCTGATTATTTGAATCGAGTATAAATATATCCACATTGTCTATAGGTTTCCCTATAGGGATGATGTTTCGAACTGACACGCTTCTGTCTACAAGGTGAATGCTAGAAGAAATAGTTGCCTCTGTCGGTCCGTATTTATTATAAAAACGAATGTTTTTATTTAATCTATCTGACAAGTTTAGAGGACAAACCTCTCCTGCTGACACGACCCTTTTTAAAGAAGTGATTTTAGAAAAATCAATTTGTTGTAACAAGGTCGGAACAGAATGTAAATGTGTAATCTTGTTCTTTTCAATGTATTCACTCAAGTCGAGACTGTTATCACTAAATATGTTATCATAAACATAAAGCGTAGCACCCGTCAACAATGATAGAAAAATTTGTTCGGCTGATGCATCAAAAACAATATTGGATATTTGAATCACTCTATCGGAAAATGTTAAGCCATATTCCTTTCGAATACTTAATATATAATTAACCAATGATGCATTCTCAACCATTACTCCTTTGGGAGTGCCGGTAGAACCAGAAGTATATATAACATATATCAGATCATCCTTTTGATTACATTTTACAGGATTATTTCGCGAGAAATTGGCCGATTCTATTAAATAATTCTGTATGAAGGTTTGGTCGATCAGGAATTTACAATGACTGTCCTTTAGAATGAAATTGATGCGGTCGGAAGGATATTTAGGATCAATTGGCAAATATGCGGCACCGGACTTCAAAATACCTAAGATTGTAATGACCATCCATTCACTGCGTTCCTGTTTAATACCTATCAGCTCATTGGGAAGGACCTTGTATTTTTTTCTAAGAAAATCACCTAATCGATTGGCCTTTTCATTAAGTTCCTTATAGGTGTATTTTTTATCGTCGAATACCAATGCAATATTATCAGGAAAGGATGCCACATGTTCTTCAAAAATATCAATAACGGTTGAACCTTCAGCATTAAAAGCTTTTTTACCGTTGAACCCTTCCAAAATTGTTCTCTTTTCCTCGCTTCCAATGTATTCTAAAAATTGGACGGGCAAGAAAGGCGATGATTCTATTGCTGACAATAAGCCTTTCAGATGTAAGGCCAATCTTTTAATTGTATCCTCCGTATATAAATTTCGGTTGAAATCTATCTCCAATTTAAGTTTTTCGTCTTGCTCTATAAAATGAAAATTAATTTCAGCTTCACTGTTCTTAAGTTTATTATTTGGCCCTGTTTCTTCTGAAAATGAATACGATAAATGGAAAACATATCTAGGATTTAAGCCTAATTCTGACATCAAGTCATCGATAGAAAAATGATGATTGTTTGTTGCATCTTTCAATAAATCTTGTATGACTCTTACATTATTCAAAAAGGGGACTTCCGGATCTAATTTTATTCTCAGCGGATAAGGCGTTTCCTTTTCAAGGTGTGTGCTGATACAGGTTGATATTACAAAATCATTCTGACCACTATATCTACCTATTAATACGCTTAGCAATGCTAACATTGCTTCCTTTAGTCCTGAACTACTTTCTGATAAATACTCCTTTAACTTCTCAAGATATTCCGGCGCATAGTCAAATGTCAATGAGATACCATCATAATTGAGCTCATCAGTCACTTGTTTAAATCTTGGCAATTCTAATACAGGCAATTCTTCTTTAAGAATATTAAGCCAATATTGTTGATGGCTTTCAAGATATTCCTGACTATTAAGCGCACGGTGAATTTTAGTCGATGCTTTCCTGTGTATTAGGTATTCTATTTTAAGGTTGGGGTCTTTTGCGATAGAATTTAACAGTCTTTCGAAATCAGCCATCATAGATACAATTGTATCCCTTTTGAATATATCAGAATTATAGGACCATTCTAATTGCATAGCTTTCTCGGAACCCAATAGATTCAAAGACAATTCGAAATTTCTGAATTGTTTAGGATTGCTAATAATATGAAATTCCAACCCCTCGAAATTCACCCCATTGTCCATTTCCATATCGATGTTAAAGACTACTGGTACCAATGGAACTCTTGAAGGGTCGCGTTTTATCTTTAATGTTTTAAGTAGACTTCCGAATGTAAATTGCTGATGATCGTAAGCATCCAAAATTGCAGATTTTCGCTCTTTCAGGTACTCATTAAAATTAAGTTCTGTATCTACAACGCTCTTAATGGGCAGCAAGTTGACACAATGACCCACAAGATTATAATACCCTGAAGCCGATTGATCGGCAGCCGGCAAACCAACAACTATTTCATCCTGACTAGATATCGCTGATATAAATATTTCGAACGCGGCCAACATAGTGTTTACCAAACTGCTTCCGTGTTTCACACCAATATGCTTTATGGCGTTAACGAGTTCAATACTCAACTGATAATCATAACGTGAAGCATTGAATGTACGTGGATTTATTCTAGGATTATCTATTGGCAGATCGAGGATTGGTATTGTCTTAAATTTATTGACCCAATAAATAACATTATTTCTATAACTTTCGCTTTTCACAAATTCAACTTGTTCAATTGCATAATTGACAAATGAATCAGGTGGATTTAGCTCAGGTATTTCATTTCTTGTAAATGCAGAGTAAATTTTACTTAGGTCTTGTAAAATAACACCCATAGACCATCCATCGCAAATTATATGATGTGCATTAAAAATAAAATAATAATCTATCTCTGACAGTTTTATTAATTTAAACTTAATGAGTGGACCATTTAATAAATCAAAAATATAGTTTGCATCTTCTTTTACAAATTCTTTAAGCTTAGCGTCAATTTCAGATTTTTCAAGGTTTGAAATATTGATGTAGTCATACTGTAAAGGAACTTCCTTAAAAACAATCATTTGACTACCATCTGCACTAAAGGCAGAATGAAGTGCTTCATGTCTATAAATTACAGAAACAAGTGCTTCCTCAAAGGCCTTGTGGTTAAGATTTCCTTTAATTTTTAAGGAAATAGATTCATTAAAGGCCCGGTTGGCATCATCACCACCCAAGGTGCATGAAAGCCAAATTTCCATTTGTGATTCAGTAGTTGGAATAACATTTAGTATTTCAGCTCCTGAGAAAGGGTTGAATTCAGTTGGATTTGAATTAGAAAGAGAATCCTTAGAATTCATTTATACTTCTGAAATATTAAGTTGTAAAAATTTTCCAGGTTGATTCGGATCACTTATAAACCATGCAGGGTCTCCGTTTCTGTCTCTACCTAGTTTTGCTCCAGGTATTGGTGGATTTTGTGCATTGAAAATTGTATTGGTAATGTTCGCTTTATTTTTCGGGTAAAATTCATTATCAATCAAAATCTGAATTGATTTCTGAAACATCTTAATGATGGTATCAATTTCACTATCAGTATGAGCTTCTGTAATGAAGCATGGAAAACCATCCCAAATATGAATGCCTTCGAATCTTAATAAAGAGAAAAGTAATTCACTATAAGGTATTTCTTCTTTATATTTAACCTTCCAAAGCGATCCATAATTAGCAACAAATATTGGTAATTGATATTTTTCAAACTCAGCGTTTAATGCATTTGCTAATCTTGTAGTTTTAGCTGTTATTGATGCTTGTAAGTTAGCACCTTTTTCCTTCATATAGGTTAAAGAAGCCTTGGCTGCTGCTAATGCCAAAGGATGTCTAACAAAGGTACCAGCAAAATAAGTGACACCAATTTCTGGATAGGAATCATCGCCATATTGCCAAAACCCACCATCTAATGCATCCATAAATTCTTTTTTGCCTGCAATTACACCAATTGGAATTCCTGCTCCAACAACTTTACCATATGAACCTAAATCAGCCTTAATTCCGAACAGTTCTTGTGCACCACCTGGATGCATTCTAAAACCTGTTATTACTTCATCGAATATCAACGCTGTTCCAGATGCAGCTGTTATTTTTCTAACCTCTTTTAAAAATTCAATTGGAACAAACTCTGGTCTTCGACTTTGCACAGGTTCGACCAAAACCGCAGCTAGTTCATGCGCACGTTCTTTTATAATTTTTAAACTTTCCTCTGTTCCGTAGTCAAGGATAAGCATGTTCTGCACAGCCTCGGGCATAATACCTGGCGCTGCTGGGAAAGACTTGAGTTTTTTAGTTCCCCTTACAATTACTTCATCGACAATGCCATGGTAAGCACCATTGAATGCAACAATTAAAGATCTGCCTGTTACTGTTCTTGCAACCCTCATTGTTCCTAGAACAGCTTCTGAACCAGTGCTACATAAGGCTGAACGATCGTGACCTGTTAATTCACAAATTAAATCACAAACCTCACCAGCTAATGCGTGTTGCGGTCCAACTTCATATCCATTCTCAATTTGGTTAATTAATGCACTTTTAATAAAATCTGGCTGATGGCCGAGCATCGATGAACCAAATCCATTCAAAGCGTCGATATATTCATTACCATCAATGTCCCATAACCTACTGCCTTTGGATTTATTAACTACAAGCGGATAAACAATCTCTTTTGTTAACGGTCTAAATCCAGAAACTACTCTTGGATCGGCCATTGTCGCCCTGTGCTTTTGAGCATATTGCTTACTCTTAATCGTTCTTTGGTTATATTGTTTTGTGAAATCTTGAAGGAAGGCTGCTTGTTTAGAATTTAATTCAACTTTTTGCTTTTCAATTCGCGCTGTAGCTCCGAAAGGTTTTTTTATTTCTTCGGCTTCTTCAGGACTTAAATCATTTGAATTTGAAATATTATTATTGACAAGCCCAGGTTGAGGATTGGTTGAATTAGAAACGCTTCCTTTGTTTTGCATTAATGCCACTTGTTGGGTTAGCATTTGGATTTGTTGCGCAATTAAATTTATAGCTGAATCAGAATTTGGGGTCGCATTCGAATTGAATTCAACATTTGCGGCAGGTTCAGCCTGAATATCCGCTGGCAAATTTGAATCTAAATATTCAATTAAAAGTTCAGGTGTTGCAAATGACTCATTGAGTTGTCTAAAAGTAATTGGCAATCCAAATTCTTTTTTGAAGGTAATGGCCACTTGTGTTAAAAGTAGGGAATCGAGTCCTATTTCAAGGAAACTCATTTTGGGATTAACATTACTCATTTCCAGCCCAGAGGCATCTTCAAGTAATTGTAAAATTTTCTTAAAAAGTTTTTCTTTTCTCATGTTTTCAGTTTTTTGAATCGCAGGTATCTCGGGTGTTTTAGAAACCTCAAAGATAGAATTATTTTCTAATTTAGGTTTATAATTGTTATCAATCACATTATCAGCAGGTTCAACCCATAACACTTTTCTATCAAATGCATATGTAGGAAGCATTACTGAATTTCTTTTTTGATTTTTATAATAGTTGTTCCAATCTGGTTTTAATCCGCATAACCAAAGATTGCCAAGGGCTTTTAAAATTGTATACTTCTCTGTTTTTGTCTCTGATCTTTCAAGACTATAGAATACATTAATCTTACTCCCTGCTAGATGTTGTTTAGCAAGTGTTGCCGTTACATTGCCTGGACCAACCTCTAAAATCAATGGATTTTCAATAGTAGAAATTAAATCTAATGCGGCTGAAAATTTAACCGTATTTCTTAGATGGTTTGCCCAATAATCAACATCAATAGCTTCATTATCTTTTAACCAAGTACCCGTAACTGTTGATATAATTGGTTTGTTAGGTCTATTGAGTTTTACTTTTTTAAGTATTTCTTTAAACTCAATAACAGCAGTATCCATCATATGAGAGTGAAATGCATGGCTAGTGATTAATACTCTATTTGGAATTTCTAAGCCATCAAGTTGTTTTGAAAACATTGCAACATCTTCGTCACGGCCAGCCACCACACATAATTTCTTACTATTAATTGCTGCTAATGATAAATTTTTTGGTAGAATATTTTGGAGATCAACTTCCTCAATTCTTACAGATAACATGCTGCCCGAGGGTAATTGACTAACAATTATGCCTCTCATAGCTATTAAATGTAAAGCATCTTCTAAAGAGAAAACACCAGCCAAACAAGCACCAACAAACTCCCCTATGCTATGTCCGCAGAAAATGGTTGGTTGTATACCCCAACTCATCCATAATTTCGATAAAGCAAATTCTGTAATGAATATTGCAGGTTGGGTATATTTTGTGTTTTTTAAAATTTCATCTGCAGCACTATTATTCTCTTTTGAAAATATAATGTCCCTAATATCTGTATTTAAATATTGTAGAAGTATGGTAGCACATTCATCAATCGCATCTTTGTATATTAATTCGTTTTCATACAGTTCGCGACCCATATTGATGTATTGAGCACCCTGCCCTGGATAAGTAAAAATCACTTCATCAGGCTTTTCTATTAAAACTTTTGAATCTGCTCCAGAAATATTTTCTAAAAGCATTTGATTTAAAAAATCCGCGTTAGAAGATGCTACAACAAATCTTCTATGATTAAAATCTGTACGTTTTGTTTGCAATGTGTAGGCAACATCTGCAATTTTTAAATTTTTGTTGGTTCTTAAATGTTCTGATAATAAACGTCCATATTTTTCTTTACTATCTGTATTTTTTGCTGACCAAGTAATCAGCTGGTAACCTATGGATTCATCTGAATTTTCAATATTGTTTTCAAACTCTTCTAATACAACATGTACATTTGTTCCGCCTACACCAAAAGAACTGACACCAGCTCTTCTAACGGCATCTGACTGCCATGTTTTTAGGCTATCATTTACATAAAATGGACTGTTTTCGAAATTTATATGGCGATTGGGTGTGGAATATCCTATCGAAGCTGGTATAATTTTATGATATAGTGCAAGTGTTGTTTTAATTAATCCAGTAACACCTGCTGCTGCAGTTAAGTGACCAATATTTCCTTTTACTGAACCAATGGCGCAGAACTGGTTTTTTAATTGATTACCAAATGCCATACTTAAACCTTCAATTTCTATAGGATCTCCCAAAGGAGTAGCGGTTCCATGGGTTTCAATGTATTGAATTGTAGAGGGATCTATTTTAGCATTTTGAAGTGCCATGCTAATAGCACCAGCTTGTCCTTCGGAGCTAGGTGCGGTAAAACTACCCTTTCCACTTCCATCATTGTTGACGCCCACCCCTTTAATGACACCATATATTGTATCTCCATCCTCAATTGCATTTTCTAAACGCTTTAATAAAACAACACCAGCACCATCACTAAATACAGTACCTGTTGCAGTATCATCAAATGGTTTGCAGTGCCCATCAGAACTAAACATGGCACCTTCTTGGTAAATTTGACCACTGTAAATTGGAACCGTAACACTCACACCACCTGCTATGGCAATATCACAATGACCATTTAACAAACTTTCTGATGCCTGAGCTACAGCTAACAAAGACGTTGAGCAGCCTGAATAAACACTCACAGCTGGTCCTTTCAAATTCAGTTCATAAGCAGTTCTTGAGGCTACATAATCTTTTTCATTAACGGACATCACCTGAAAACCACCAACTTGATTGATAAGTTTTTGGTTTGAATGAACATTGTTTATGTAATAGGTATTATTGCCTGAGCCAGCATATACCCCAATAATTCCATCATAGACTTCAGGTGCGTGCCCTGTTTTTTCGAGTACTTCCCATGCAATCTCCATAAAGACCCTTTGCTGAGGATCCATTAAGCTAGCCAGTTTTGCGTTAACGCCAAAAAATGCAGCATCAAATTTATCTGCATCATCTATAATACCTCTTGCTGCAACGTAGTCTGGGTCATTTTTAACACTATCAGGTATATTTTTATCTAACTCTTCATTGGTAAAAAACTTAATCGATTCTTTCCCTAATTTAAGATTTTCCCATAATGCCTCTACAGAATTCGCACCAGGAAATCTTCCTGACATTCCAATAATAGCAATACCTCCATTACTCGCCTTATTGCTTGTTTTTAATTTGGAACTAAAGGTTGCTTTTTTTTCTGGATGGAGGTAATTTTGTATACCCGCAATGGTTGGGAACTGATATAATTTTGTAATCGGCAAATCATAATTATGTCTTAACTTTAGTAATGAAACTGCCTTTTGAGCTAACAATGAGTTTCCTCCAAGTTCGAAATAATTATCATCTGTTCCGATTTTTTCAATTTGTAAAATTTCAGACCAAATTTGAGAAATGTTCTTCTCGATTATTGAAACAGGCTTTTTGTATAAAACGCCTAATTCAGGTCGTGAAAATTCTGGTTTAGGTAGGCTTTTGCGATCTACCTTACCACTACTTGTTTTAGGAAACTCTGTCATCCAAACAATTGTAGAAGGCACCATGTAATCAGGTAAGGTTTTGCTGATGCCCTTTCTTAATAAAGCTTCATTTCTTTCGTTTGAATTGCTAATGATATAAGCGACTAGCATTTTTTGACCAGGTACGTCTTCGCGCGCAATAACAACGGCTTGTTTTATATTTTCTTGTTTTGAAATTGTGACTTCAATTTCTCCTAATTCTATGCGGTTACCGCGAATTTTGACTTGATCATCCTTTCTGCCTAAAAATTCTATTTCACCATTTTCAATAAATTTTGCTAAATCGCCTGTTTTATAAAGTCTAATTGGGCCAATAGTGGGATGATTCCATTTTATAAACTTTTCATTAGTTAAATCCTCCTGATACAGATAACCATTTGCAAGACAAACACCTGCTATGCATAGTTCACCAACTTCACCATCTTTTGAAAGATTCAAAGCTTCATCAAGCACATAAATTTGAGTATTAGAAATAGGTTGTCCGATATTGGGCAATAATGGCCAAAGGGTTGCATTGCCACTTAATAACTTTTCAGTAACAACATGGCATTCTGTAGGGCCATACTGATTACTCAAGGTGCAATTTTCTAAGTGATTGAAAAATTGAACCAATTGGGGTGTAATTTTCAGTTGTTCACCAGCAGTTATTACCTCTTTTAAGCAAACTGGAAACTTACCAAAGGAAACCGCCATTTCTGCCAAATATTGCAATGCAATAAATGGCAAATAAATTCTGAAAATATTGTGTCTTTCTATTACCTCTAGAACTTTCAAGGGATCTAGTCTCATTTTATCGTCAATAAGCACTAGCGTACCACCTGTAGAAAGAGTAGAAAATATTTCTTGGAAAGAAACATCAAAACTCAAAGGCGCAAATTGTAAGGTTTTCGTTCCAATGGAAGCTTCAGATTTTTCAGCCTGCCATTCTAAAAGATTTACTAATGCGCTATGACCCATGGAGACACCTTTTGGTTTACCAGTAGAGCCGGAGGTATAAAGGACATAAGCAATTGGAGGGATAACCCCTGAATGAAAAGTATTAACTGTTTCATCAATCCCACAGTCGATACCAACTAGTCCTAATTTCGCAAATAAATAGTTGTATTCATTTGTTTCATCGTTTAAATAAAAATTAATTTTTGCACTTGAAACAATTTGCTTTAATCGATCTTCTGGATAATTTGGATCGAGTGGTAAATACCCTTTCCCAGATTTTAGAATTGCTAAAACACCAATTATCATGCTAATTGAACGCTCCGCGCTAATACCAATTAAGGGTTCATTTGGTGCAGTCGCATTGATGGAAGAGGCCCAAATATCCGCTTTGGAATTTAATTCGAGGTATGAAATGCTTTTGTTTTCAAATTCAATTGCAATAGCGTTTGGGTGCAGATTCGCCATTGATTCAACAAGTGAATGAATGTTGTTTAAACCTTTACTGAATCTAGCTTTATCTAATCCCATTTTTTGATATTAAAATATGGTAAAAATAACTGGACAACCAACAAAAATGGAGATATTAGAGGTAACATCAACCACCTCTCGCGTATTTCTACGGTTTGAAGAAAATATTGTAATCATTTGTGTTTTAATAGTTAATGTCTAATTATTAAATTTAGTTTTAATGTTTAATAATAGAGAATTACTGCAATAATAATGATTTTATTAAAAATATCAAAAAGATTAATTTATCTTTTGTTGAAGGTATTTACTTTCAATTAAGCTGATTATAGAACAAAAAAAATAATTTATGAGTGATTAAATTGACATTTTAAACCAAACATTATTTCAATACCATTATAGTTCTTGTACATGCCATTTTCAAAATATGCCCCAGTAAGTCCAAGATGATAGCCCGCCTTCAAATCAACAATAATTTTTTTACTTAAATTAATTTGGCCTCCAACAGATTGATTTGAAGAAAGGTAAGTATGGTTTTTAATGTTACTGTGATAGAGGGTAGGATTCAGTGAAAGACTTGGTGCATAATAAATTCCAAACTTTTTTGTAAAATAACCGATTTTAGGGATGGCCATAAAACTTAAATAATCTGCTTGGGTCGTTTCATTAATAGTTCTTTGGCTATAAACCAAATTGGTTTCAATTGAAAAATATTTAGAAACGTTTGCACCAATTGAAAATCCATATAAAGGTTGGTAAATAGTAGGCTGGATTCCAATTTTATTTAAACCACCAACATATCCCAATTCTTGTGATTTAATATTATTTAAATGCATATTTACTATAAAGAATACAATTAACTGGCAAATTTTTTTGTTTAACATCGTTTTAATCCATTTATTTTTTATCAAGAACAAAAATACGATTAAATGGAACTTCTTGTGTTATGACTTTATTAAATCAATTAAACACCTTAAATTTAGGGTCTTATACTTCGTTAAATTTTCATAAAACTGCGCTTCAAAAACAAAAAAGTTAATAAGTTTTGTTTTTAACTAATTGATTTATTGAATTTTATGAGTTTTATCTGTTTTAATGGACATTTTTTGTTAATAACCTTTTTGGTAAATAAAATATATGAAGTATAATTGCACTATGATAGTGAGTATAAAGTACTAGGTGTATTAATACTCATAATCAAAACTAAAACAAACTATGACGTATCTAAAAAACAAAACACAACGCTATGATTTACTTCATTTCTGACCGGTTTTCCTTCTTAAATAAAACAAACTCTTATATAAGCTTTAAATGTTATTCATTTCTAGAATTAACATTCAAGAATTTATATAGTTTTCGTCATTACAAACTTATTAGCAATAAATAAAACAGATAGACACATAATTTCTAAAACTAAACTTTAACTAAAACACAAACATGACTGAATCAAAAAGTTTACAACTCAACAATTATCTTAGGTACATTAAGTTAATACTTATTGCTGGAGATTTGTTGTTTTTAAATCTATCCTATATATTTTCTTTTGTCATACTGCATGGCAATATTGACACTTTAAATAATAAAGACTCGCAAATATTTTTATTTGTTTCAAACATTTTTTGGCTTTTCCTATTGTATCATTTTAAGGAAAACTCAACCAGGAGACAACATATTGAGCAATCATTATCGAATAACTTTAAGTTGATAGTCTATCTATTTTTATCACTGACAACCTTTGCTGTTTTGTTTAAATTAACCAATATCTCACGAATGGAGTTTATTGTGTATTTTTTAAATTTTACTGTTTTTACCTTTGCTTACAGAGTTACTTCTATCATGTTTCTAAAAAAAATTAGAAAAGCTGGGAATAATTTTAGAAATGTTGTCATAATTGGCGGTGGTGAAAATGCAAGTGAAATAAACGCTGCACTTTCAAATGATTTATCTCAAGGCTATAAAATATTAGGTTTTTTTGATGATAAAGTTGAGAGTTCAAAGGTAAAGGCTACCTATCTTGGACCTCTATCCGATGTTACCGATTATGCATTAAATCATCAAGTACATGAGATATATATCACACTTAAAGATTTTGACACCATTGTAATTCGTCAACTCATTAACTTCTGTGAGAAAAATCTAATTCGAATTAAGTTCATTCCAGATTATAAATTATTTCAAGAAACAAATAAAGTTTCGATTGATTTTTACGGCAAGGTTCCAGTAATATCTTTAAGAATAGAGCCACTTGAAATACCGCTTAACCGAATAAAAAAACGCGCATTTGATATTTTGTTTTCCTTAAGTGTTATTACATTTATTTTCCCATGGTTATTTCCGATTTTAGTGCTATTCGTTAAATTGAGTTCTAAAGGTCCAATTTTCTTTAGTCAGAAACGTTCAGGTGAAGGCAACAAAAGTTTCTGGTGTTATAAATTTAGAACCATGCGCGTCAATCAAGAATCTGATGTGAAACAAGCAACTGAAAATGATTCAAGAATTACCAAGGTGGGTAAGTTTATGCGCAAAACAAGTTTGG
Organism: Bacteroidota bacterium; assembly: GCA_947450015.1. Taxonomy (GTDB): domain Bacteria; phylum Bacteroidota; class Bacteroidia; order NS11-12g; family UBA955; genus JABMMZ01. The sequence continues at coordinate 13,868 of CANFUB010000030.1, forward strand.
ATGAACTGCCTCAGTTTTTCAATGTTTTAATTGGCAATATGTCTGTTGTCGGTCCAAGACCACATATGTTAAAACATACCAAAGAATACTCAGAAATTATTGATAAATACATTGTAAGACACTTTGCAAAACCTGGTATTTCTGGTTGGGCGCAAACCCATGGCTTTAAAGGTGAAACCATCAACATTCAAGCAATGGAAAAGCGCATAGAGCATGATATTTGGTACATTGAGAATTGGTCTTTTTTCCTAGATATTAAAATTATTTTACTAACGATTAAAGATATGTTCAATGGATTAAGTAATCATCTTGAAATCGCGAGAAAATCAAATACCGAAGAAAGAATTGTCGGCAAAAAACTCCCACTTCGTTTGGTACAATCTTACAGCATAGCAAATAGCTTTAATCATAAGAAGGCGTTTAAATCATTGAGAAATAATTTGAACAATTCTAGAGCACACAGAAATTTAGCAAAATAAGTTTATCAACCATAAATAAAAAAGGCCCCGAAATTCGGGGCCTTTTTTATTTTAAAGTTCAATAATTTAATTGGTATCACAATATTGTAGCTACCATTTTATTTAGCATAACATCCATATTCAAAAACTTCTCGGCATACTGCCTAGCATTTTTAACCTTGGTTGAATGATCACTTTGGCAAGCTTTTAAAATAGCATCTTTTAGAATTTCATTATTTTCAGGTTTTATTACAATTCCCATATCATTTTCTACAATGTCCTTGTATAAACTTGTTCCCTCATTGGCGGTTGCTATTACTAAGCCTCCAGCTGAAAGAATAGTTGTTAATTTACTCGGCATTACCAAATCACTAGCTTCGCTTTTTTGTAAGACTAAATGAACATCTGCTAAATTTAGGAACGCATTAAATTTATCGCTACTTTGCAAGGGCATAAATTTAAGATTATGAAGTTTGTTTGCAATTGCTCTCTCCTCTAAATTTTGCTTATAGGGTCCATTACCACAAATAATAAATTTGATATTTGTGTTGGGCAGGCATTCCATCGCGATTTCAATAAGTGCATCGAGACCTTGTTTTTCTCCAATACTACCAGAGTATAACACAATTTTATCATCCGGCTTGTACCCCCATTCTAGCTTTACACTTGACCTATCTAATAATGGATAAAATTTATCGGTGTCAACCCAATTCGGAAAATTGAGTACCTCTCTTTTTGACTTATCAATTATCTTATTTCGCATTCCGTTAGAAATAGAGCTAATGGTATCAACGCGTTTTAAAATGAACTTTTCTAATCCAAATAATATTTTAAATATCAGATTTGATTGAACGACTTTGAGGTCGCGCGCAGCCTCAATTTGTAAATCTTGTATATGGTAATTTATTTTACCCCCTTTAAAAAAGCGGTAAAAAAGTGCTAGGAACCCTAAATGGAATGGTGGAGCGATACAAAAGACATGGTCATGTTTTTTCTTAAAAATGAGCGGAATTATCTGAAAAAATGCACTTGTAAAAAAACTTGCTTCGTGCAATATTCTTTTCAAACCTGAAGGTTTTGCAGGCACAAAGAATGGACAACGGTAAATCTCTAATCTACCTTCTTTTGCTATTTCTTTTTTGTAGAAATTACCTGAATAAGGCGATTGAACTTTCCAATTTGGATAATAAGGGAAAGAGGTAATAACAGTGCATTCGAAGCCATTATCGGACAACCAATTCACCATTTCGCCAGTATATTTACCAATACCAGTTAACTCCGGAGAATAATTGATACCTATAATTAAAACCCGTTTCGTTGTATTTTTCAATTGCTAAATTTTATCTATTGATTTTTATTTGAGGTTTGTTGTTCTTTTATTTTACAATAGATAAGTGTAAAATAAGACATTTTAAGAATGGCAAATGCAAAACCTCTGGCGCCATCTCTAAATCCTCCGAGTAGGAAAAAACTTCCTAAAAAGAACATGGGACCAATTAAAACACTTTTCATCAGTTTATATTTTAACTTTTGTTTCCAAGTAAA
>CANFUB010000031.1 GCA_947450015.1 Bacteroidota bacterium
CAGTATGGGCACATCGAAAGAGTAATTAATGGGAAGACCTACAACTTTGCTGAACTTTTGGATCTGTGTGCCGCTTCTGAACCCGGGAAAACGTCTCCGTATCCTATCATATTTGATATGAAGGTTTATTTTCCCGAACTCATGCCAGATATCAAGCCTTCCATCAATTATGGTAAGACAAACAGATTATGGAGTCCATTGCTGCCTAAATTATTTTCGAAGAGAATAGCGAATTTGAATGAATTATTTTTTGGTGGAAAGGGCTGCTCATTCCCTGTTGTGCATATTGATGATTTTTGGGTACATACACAACTTACTCAAATCTTCGGAGACAAGGAATTTATCCTTTATGCTCCTGATCAAAAGGAATTCATGTATCCTGACCCAAACAACCCTCGTATGAGCTTGGTAAATAATATTCATGAACCAGATTTGGAAAAATTCCCTTTGTTTAAAAATGCAAAAGCCTTAAAGGTAATTGTTCATCCAGGCGAATCAATCTACATTCCATCAGGATGGTGGCATACCACTTACAGTCACGATTTTAATTTAAGTTACTCTACAGATCATCTGAATGCATGGAACTGGAATATTTTTATGAATGAGAATTATAAAGCTGTAAAGATTAATCATCCGAATCTAGCTTGGATTGTTAAAATATACACTTATACCGTTGGCCGTGTTTTATCAATTCAGGAATTTTTTCTAAAACCATAAGTATTTTCCTTAACTTAGATTGTTGTCTGACTAAAATCATGCACATATATCGGATATAAGATTTATTATTGCATATAATAAAACAACTATGGAGATTATAAGAAAAGCAGATATCAGTTATGAAGACTTTATAAATAATCATTTAAAACCTGGTATACCTCTTATTTTTACCAATGCTACCAAAAATTGGAAAGGAATTGGTCAATTTTCCTTTGAATGGTTCAATGAAAAATTCGGCGAAAGAAAAACAGTTTTTGAAGGCAAGGAATACACCATGAGAGAGGTTATTGCTTTAGCAGAGCAAAGTACACCTGAGAATCCTTCGCCTTACCCAATGCTGTTCAAGGTGCCTCAGATTTTACCTGAATTATATGATTACATACATCCAATTGACTTGAGTTATGCTATTCCTAATTGGTTAGAAAGTCCTTTTTTTAAAAAGGGACATTGGGGTTATGAAACCGAACTATTTATAGGAGGCAAGGGTGTCAAATTTCCTTATGTACATTTGGACTATTATCACCTTAGTGCATGGGTAACCATGTTATACGGACAAAAAGAAATTACTGTTTTCCCAAGAGGGCAGGACCCTTATTTGTATCCTGACTATGCCAATGGTGGTTGGAAGTCAAAATTAAATATCTATGATCCTGACTATGAAAAATATCCTGAATTTAGAAAAGCTACCCCTATCACATTTATTCTGAATCCTGGCGAAACCCTCTATATTCCTTTTGGAATCTGGCATTCAGCCCATTCCATCACACCTTCAGTTTCGATTGCCTTCGATCAACTTAGCTCAGTAAATGCAACAGCTTTTGTAAAAGATGTATACAAACTTAAAAAGAAGTTTGGTAAGGCAAAGGCATTTGCCACAGCAGTATATGCTTGGCTATGTTGTCAGGTTTGTAGAATTAGTGATGTATTTGGCGTAAAGCGTACCATTCTAAGCGAAAAATACAGAACAAAGTAAACTTGGTTTACTTATTTTCCTTCTCTAGATTTTAGCAAATTATAGATATCATTTCTGATAAAAGTCCTTTTGTATCCGCGATTTGAGTATACCATTTTATATCCTGCGTTGAGGATAAGATTCGTAGATTTTTTAATTCGCCATAAGTAGGATATTCCCTTGTGATTTTGACTTTCATCGTATTCCACAAGTATCATTTTAACATCTAGCTTGTCTTCTATGATGGTCTCAATTACTCTGTATTCGGCACCTTCAATTTCTATTTTAACAATATCAAGACTTGTGTGGTTGTATTCCTTCATTATATTGGAAATACGGTCAACGTTGGCTTCAATGAAATTGTCTGACTTCTGTAAATTTAGGATAGAATGCGAGGCGTAGTTTTCGCGTGTTGGTTCATAGAATTTGACAGTGGTAGCGGCATCCCATATGCCTAATTCTATGTACTTAATGGTATCAAATTCTTCCTTTGTTATACGGTAGTTAAAGGGTCGCTTTTGATCGGCTCCAACTGTTAGTGTTTTTCCTTGTGACAAGGCTTCTTTTAAAGCATTGTAATGATTTTTACCTTCTGGCATCGGATCGAAAATAAAAACCTTACTATTGTACATCACCACTAATTCTGTATCAAATGAAATATCGATACCAGCGCCTATACAATAACATACGGAATTCTCGTTTAGAAAGTTGTCAGGTATCATATAGAATCCATGCATGAACCCGACACTTATTAGGTTGGATAGTGGTGTGTATCTGGAATATTCATGTACTCCAAATATTTTTTTTATTATTATTTTTATCTTATCCATGAATTAATAAAGTGTTTTACAGATGGTATTGTAACGAATGACTTGTTAAATTCAAATGTAAAGGTTTGCTGTTGAATAAAAAAGTTCAACTAATTAATAAAAAAAGTGCTTAAAATTATTGTCTAAAGTAACGCGCTACAATTTCGTATTTCTGATATAAATATCTCCAAATCGATACCAAATGAATTCCTGTGTTTTGATGAGTTCATACAATTCCTGAACAGTCAGCCATTTATCCTTAGCAAATTTTGTTTCCTCACCAATGGTAAAATTACATTCAATATCAGGATTGATTGATTTGATTCTATCTATACATTCAACAATTTTGTTCGATTGTTCTGGTACGGTGAACTCAATTGAAATCATTTTGATTGGCTGTGAAAGTCCATTTAATACTTCAAGTTCATACCCTTCGACATCAATTTTAATAAAGGAAGGCTTGCCATATTCTTTGATGAGATTATCTAAAGTAGTCATCTCTACTTCAATTGTTTTATCCCAATCATTTTGTGAAAATCTATCTACTTTTACTGAATTAATCCATTCATCTGAAAAGGAGGAAATCGCGCTGGTATTAGTAGAGATGTGAAATTTCCTTACACATTCCTTCTCGCAAAGCCCCTTTGTAACAAGGGTTATTTTGTTGCCAAATTTCCATTTTAGAAGTCTATAACAAGGCTCTTGTGGCTCAACTGCAACCACTTTTGCCCCAAGTTGAAGGAAGGGTGTAATGCGGTTCCCAACATTGGCACCAACATCAAAGCATAACTCACCCTTCGCTAAAAACCCTTCGAAAAAAGATTTCCTATTTAAGGTAAGTTCACGCTCTTTGGTAGATAAACGATCAGAAAGATCTTTTAATTTTAATGATGTTTCAACACCAATTGTCTGTTTTATGATTTTTTTGGCCTTTGTCCAAGCCTTTTTACTGTTTGCAAGATTTATCATATATATTCTTAAATTGTTAAATAATAAAGTTTATCTCCTAAATAATATTATTAATTAGCTTAATTTAGCTAAGAATCTGATGTTAGTATGTATTAGTCTTTTAAATTTAATTGAAAGATTAATAACCTATCGTCTTACAAAAATACCATCTACTTGCAATAATTGTCCACTATCAGAATCTCCGAAACCATTCTCCAAAGAGAACAATTGATAGCCTCTAGCATCTAAATAATTAATCATTTCAGTCATCATTAACTCGCTTTCGTAAAGCTGTACGATAGACATTTCAAGTTGTATAATTTTTATTTTAGGAAGTGATTCGATTGCACCATCAATCACATTTTTTTCATATCCTTGGGTGTCTATTTTAAGCATTACATTATCAGTAGGAGCGCACATCGAACTGAATATGGTATCCAATTTCTTTATTTCAATTTCTTCTTGTGATATAAAGCGTGATTCTGGGGCACTGTTAAGATGCTGCGGGAGCATGTTGAGAATTGAACTACTGAATGAATTTCCTGCAATATTAATAACACTTTTTGTGTCTTCATTACCCAAAGCATAATTGTTCAATATCCAGTTTTTGTCCTTCTGAGCAGAAATTTTCAATTCACTGAAAGCACTTTTTAACGGCTCGAAGGAAATTATTTTTTTTGTGTAGCCGAATTCACGCATGCTAAGTGCATATCCACCATTGTTTGCGCCAACATCTAAAACGAGATTGATATGATTGTCGTTAATGATTTTAATTCTCCGCAAATAGTCTCCATCAGGAAATCTTCTTATCTGAAAACCTGCCTTTTTTAATGTCTTTTTTAATAGCTCTTTCATGTGATTTAATGTTTTCTGTTTGTATGTTATTTTTATTGGTTTTTGGAATGCAAATATATTTAATTGTGGTTAATTTAGACTATTAACTTGTTTATTACTAATTTCTAATGTCATCTATTATTATTTTAAGTGATTACCATAAACGAAAAAACGCTGTTCCTTGTCCAAAGGGACAAGGAACAGCGTCGTTATGAATATTGAAAATTTGAATAAATTTTATTGTATTATTACTTTCCCTTTAAGTAGTTGTTGACTGGTCAATAACTGAACAGTGTAAACACCTTTAGCAAAATTGGTCATATCAATTGGCTCTCCATTGTATGCTGCGGTGTAAACTACAGCACCCAAGGCGTTGCTTATTGATATTTCACCTGAATTGATGTACTGCGACTTTAGTTCAATAATACCTGTAGATGGATTTGGAACTATCTCTATCTTCTGAGTAAGTAAATAGTTTAATCCAATAGTCAAACAATTGTATGGATCTGAAGTTGAACTACAACTGTTGCCATCTGACACCTTCACGGTGTATTTACCATTTTGAGTCGCTGTGTAGGTTCTAGCTGTTGCACCTTGAATTATTACATCATTGAAATACCATTGGTTACCGTTTGCTGAACTAGAGGTTAGAACATCTCCTATAACATTTATCTTTGGGATCTCTGGTAAAGCATTTACGTTAACACTTGTAATAGGTGATGCAGAGAAACACTCATTGGCATCTTTGGTTATAACCATGTAATCATCGGCAGCATCAACAGTAATACTTTGGGTTGTTTCGTTGTTACTCCACAAATATGAAACCGCAGGACTTGCTGTAAGTGTCACTGATTCACCCTGACAAATGCTTGTTGATCCGCTAGGTGTAATGTCTGTTTTTGGGACTATATTAGCTTTTAGAGGTACTTTGGTAGATGTATTATAACATCCATTTGCATCTCCTACTTTTACAGAATAATCTCCGGAAATGACAGCCTTAATACTTTGTGTTGTTGCATTGTTGTTCCATAAATATGAATTAGCAGATGAAGATGTTAGGGTGATGGTGTCTCCCATACAGAATACGGTTGCCTTATCTGTCGTTACAGTTGGAACAGTTGGTAATGGATTAACGGAAATCTGAACTGGCGCTTTAGGAAGTGAGGTACAACCTAAGGCATCTTTGACAATTAATGAAACGAGTCCAGGATCCTTAAGTGTAATTTTATTGGAAGTTGCATTGTTGCTCCATAAATATGAATTGGCATTGCTGGCAGTTAAGGTTACTGAATCGCCTTGGCAAAAGGTGGTTGCGCCACTTGCAGTAATAGTCGCCACAGGCAGTTGATTAACAGTAATTTTAGCGGTATCAGAAGGAAGTGGGCATCCATTATTATCTTTGGCAATTACAACAAAATTGCCTGTGTTTTTAACAACTATACTTTGTGTTGTGGCATTATTGCTCCATAAATAGGTTGTTGAATTACTTGAAGTAAGTGTTACTGAATCTCCCTGACAGAATTTATTTGCACCTGAAATAGTTATTTCAGGGATTGCAGGTGCAACAGTAAAAAATTTGAGTTTTTCAACATTAATTGCTTTAAATGTATTTGGATAAACACTTGAAGTTGTAAAATAAAACTTGATGGTAGCAGGTTGTTTCCAATCGCTAGTTGGGTCGAACGCGGTCGTATTAATTGGCGCAAAATCGCCATACTGAAAATTGATTCCATTGGCATCAACTGTAATCGCAAAAGGCTGGGGTTTGTTGGAAATCAGTGCCATTTCTCCTGCAGGTTTATTTACTACTTCTAATCCATTGAACTTAATTGAGGTTGGATTTTTGCCTGCCCATAATCTTTCGTTGGTTATACGACTAATGACCTTGCCTTTGCCGTCTAAAATATCGAAGAAACCTCCAAAGTTATTACCTAGAAAATTAGGGTCGTTTCCTGCGAAACTTAGATTGCCTGCGATCGTCCATTTGCTAAGACATGGTATTACCTTTCCTAAATCGCGCGTTACAGCATTCGTGCCAGTAGAATTACTAAATTTAATCCATACATCTGGATTGTCCTTTTGAAGCGATCTGAGTCCAACATTTACATGCCAGTTATTATCTTCTTTTGCTGGATTTCTGTTCCAACCATACATCCCATCCTCTAAAATTGTTCTGCTTCCAAGTCCTTCCATTAGGTCGACACCATCAGAAGTATAAACAGGGAATTCAGCAGGGTACAATGCGCTGGTAGGAATTATCTGTTTAGCTTGTGATGAACTTGACCATGACAATGCAGCGGTTCCTCCATTAATTTCCATTTTAATGCTATATTTTTTTCCTCCTTCCAACTTAATTGTTGAAGAAGTATACTCGGTGTTTGAATTACCTGCCCATTGTGTGATAATAAGGTTACCATCTACCCATAATTTAACACCTTTGCTAACGGTTGTATAAAAAGTATACGCTTGCGTATAGGCTGGTTGAACATAGCCACTCCACCTTGTTGAAGTGTTGGTTGTATTACTAATTACAACAGGAAGTGAATTATTATTGACTGTAGCATCTACACGTGTAGTTTTGCGATTAAAACTGTTTAAGTATTTACCATCGAAATAGGTAGCAGTGAGTCCACCAGTGGTTATCGTATAACTTAGGGTTGCTGTTTGTTCTTGAATAGAATTGAGGTTTGTTATTTTCCAGCGGTGCAGACCAGAATGCACAGCCTCGTCATTGTGGTAGACATAAAGATCGTTCCCAACTTTCACAACTGTAGATGAAAAGACATTTCCAGCTAGCATTGGTGGTGCATCCCAGTCCATCAAGCGGGCATCTGCAGTGGTAATGCCGAATTGAGAAACTAACAAACCATTATCATACACGTGGTTCCATTTATTGGTTTGTCCACCACCCCAGAATTCACCGTGATAGTTCCAAAAAATATTTTTATCAATCGTATATACATTGCTTCCGCCAATTTTTACATCATTTCCAATATCATAACTACCATCTGGTGGGTATTCGCCTTTGTATTGGTCGCCTGCATTTGGAGCAGATTCACCAAAAGTAGCCATTGCGGTCTTCCACAAGAATTTGTTATCGCCCACTTTGACACCCCCTAAGTGGTATCCGCCTTTGAGACTATGGTTGAAGACTGGCAGGACATCTGAAGATGTTTTAACAGCACTCGACAAGGTACCATAAATTGGGTCATATGAAGGGTCGTTAGGTTCTGAGGCATAAACAGAGGCTATTTTAGCAGAACTGTACCAAGTCGGGTTATTCTGACTGTCGAACCCTTTGAATTGTTTTGTAACCCAGAAACCAGTATCAGCTGCGTTAGCCCTTTCATAACTTCTTCTAGAGCCGTCTATTTCAATAACCTCATCAGAGTAAGGTGCGAAGAGTATGCCTGTTAATCTTACCTGGCCAGAGGCTGGTAGTTCTACAATTTCTGGGCGTCTTAGATTCTTGTTAGAAGCGTTATAGAGTGTGGCATAAGTTCTGCCATTGCTCATGGTGATTACCCCCTGAAAAATGAATGCATTATAGGTTTTGTCGCGGTGGGTGGCTGGTACGCCACGTTTCCAATTTTTATAAAGTACCCACGAGCCATTATTAGGCGCCAAGGGTTTGGAATAATCGATTTTGAATTCTAGGAACTCATTAAAAGCTCTTGTCGGATCATTGCGATCTACCTGGGTGCTATATGTAGCGGGCATGTACATAATATTATCAATAAATGATAGAGAAGAAGAATAGTGTTGTACCCTTTCATTTCCACCATCTGATACCCAAAAAGAACTGTCGGGTTGGAACGCGATGAACTGGTGACGCATTTCGGTAACACTGTCGGTAAAATAGAATTTATCATTGGTAACCAATGGGTCTGAGGCATATCCACCATACTGACCGTAAGTCCATAGGGAAACACCGGAGTAATTACTATATGATTTAATCTGCTGACTGTTTCCTCCATCTATAACGACAATGTTGTAATTATTAGGAGATACTTCCATATTCAAAGGTTCTTCTAAACCTGCTAATGAAACAAGGGCAGAACCCGAAAGTGTTCCAGTAGTTGTATCGATGGCGTATTTTTCAACGGTATTTGTACCTGAGATAATCCATAAGTTATCGTCTTTGTCAACGCATAGTTCCCTTGGATTGGAGATTGAGATAGAGGTGATAGGGCTTCCTGTAGATTTATTTAGGACGTTTATTTTATTTAGACCGCCATGGGAGATAAAGAGAAATTTACCATTGCGTTGAACAGCTAAACCTGTAGGATTACCAACAGGATCGCTATTGTAAATAACATCAATTGCTTTTTTATACTGACGGCCTGTACCCATTTGAACAGGTGTTCCAGATGAGAACAAAACTTCATCATCGCTACTAACTGAGGTGGCATAAGTTAAAGACACTTGAGACGTAGATTGGTATTGTCCGCCATAGGCATCGAATCCCGACCAATAAACATAATTACCGTCTGTTGCAGTAAAATTTACAACCATATTGGTGCCATATTGCTGGTACATAATGGGAATATTTTGTTGTGGTTTGTTAAGAAGGAATTTATTGGTGGCGGTGGTGCCTTCGCTGTAACCTGTACCAAAGTAGGCAAAATTACCTTCAATAACCATTGCTTCCATTCTATAGTAGGAGTGGATAACGCTAATTCCATGGGTGGAATCGGAAGTATTACCAATTACGCCTTCCCAGAGGTAATTAACATTATTGGAAAGTACTTTAACAATAAGACCTGTGTCAGTGATTAGGCGACCGTAATCGTCTTTTCTATCCCATGTTTTGGTATGCGTTCCAGAAGGATAGGAAACACCACCCCAAAGGGTACGAACCAAGGTGCCATCTTTTTTATAAACGCCAGCACTTGTTTTAGAGGCAGTCGTCAATTTAAAGGTAAAGGGCACCAAAGCATTTTGTGCCATTAAACCTTGACTGAAGGTAGTGAAAAGCGCTAGCAAAACAACGAGTGACCAATGCTTTTTCATTAAGTGCCTTACAATACGAATAATGTCAGGTTTAAATTTTTGAGTTGTGTTTTGTTTCATAGTGTTAGTTGTTTTTCAGTTTAATATTTTTACGTGTTACAAATGTTCCAATAATTGATTTTTAATAATTTATTCTATTATTTATTTTATTTATAGTATTCATAGGTCGTGGGGCCTGTGGCGGTGTTTTAAATAAGTTTATATACTGTAGAGTATTTAAACTCACCTATTTACGCTCTTGCTAATACAAGTTCAAGTTTTGTTAATAAAGAAAAAAAGAAAATTGAAAAATCTATTCAAGATCTTGAAAATCAATTGAAATAAATTTATTAATTTGATTTATTTAGATTTAAATCATGCAAAATCAAGGCATCTTTGAGCCATAATTAGCATAAAATCCGGGTATGAGTATAAATACTAATTGCTAATTGGAATATTATATAGATTGATAACAAGTCACGACACCATTACTATTGTTTATTCGATAATCATATGATCTGTGTTTTCGAATTTGACACTTCAAATCATTTTAAGAAAATGCCATTTATAGGTTCATGATTTTATTAATTTTCACAACGATTGCTGAAGGGGTGAATGCGACAATCATAATGGGGAATACTGCTACATGCCATCTTGGAAGACCACAAAATGGGATTGCAAAGAGTAGATAGAAACCTAATAATATCAATACTGACATTTGAAACCTATTATGGTGATTAATTCTATAAATGCCTAAAATCAGCATTAGCAATAGCGCCCAATGTATTATTAAATAAAAAAGATGTTTGTATGACGCCATTCTTGCATTATTGAAATTTTCTTTTGATAAGTAATTTTTGATTTGTAATCCTTTTGTTTTGGTAGTATCAAAAGTATAAATGTCGAAATCACCTGGTAGTAACCAGTTTTTAGCAAGTTTATCTGGTATAACTTTGATTTGAGCCATAGGGTCTTTTTTCCATGCATCAATTGCCAATGCCAGAAAAAAAGAATCCCTTTCAGGACAAGCTTCACATTCAGGTTTTAATAATATTTTATTAAGGCCATCAATTTTATCTTTAGGTAAAAATATAGTTTTATATTCACAAAAGGGATGGTGACTTCCATCCAAATTATCATTGTTCCCGCCATAAATAACTTCTCCTCCATTGAATGCACTTAGTTTGTAAGTTTGAAAAGTTCTATAATTTCGAAAGCCATTGAGTTGTAATAAAACAATTGAACAACTAAAAATTATTAAAAGATTTGTGACTATTTTAGTTTTTATATCAGGGTAAATTAAATAAACAATTGGAAAAATAATGACGGCACTTTCAAGTCTGTTAAGCACTGCTATAGAAATTATAAAAGAAAGTAAAAACAATTTTGAAAGCGTTAAATGATGGTTGTGTATTACAAGTGCAGCATAAAAGCTAAGAAAAATCAATGAATAGGCCAAAGACTCTGTTGTGAGGTATCCATTATGAAAATGGATTTCAGGGACAAGAAATAGTAGAAAGATGAGTCCATTTAAGTTTTTTTGAATAAGCTTTTCAACTTCTCGAATAAGTAAAATTGCCGAGCTGCAAAAAATCAAGGATTGAATGAGGCCAATTATAAAGTGATGATAAGAAAATAAGGTGCCGATAATGGATAAAAATAAGGCATAAAATGGATGTCCGTAACAATTAGTAGTAGGGTCAAAAAAATCGAAATCGGTGTACTGTTTTGCTAAAAGCAAATAGCGTAAAGAATCAGCTGAAGGTGTATATTGAAAAAAGATTTGATTAAAAAAAGTCAAGAAACAATTTAAAAAAATAAAGAAAAATATTAATTTTTTCGATTTGTTCATTTCAGTATTTTTTATTTTGTTGGTTTGATAGTTTATTTCAATTGACTTAGTTTCGATTCAAATTTCATGTCTAGAAATTTGAATTATAAAAAATTATTGGCATAAAGGCTTACTAACCAACTTGGTTGTAAAAATAACCACTTGATATGAGTTAACTTAGTTTCTACCAATTTATAATTTAACTTAATATACAAATTACAAGCTGTTAGTTATTTAAAAAATATATTTTAACAACTTGGATATTTGAATACTATGAAATACATTTGCCGCTTATGTGCAAAAATTGTAAATAAGTTGTGTAAACTTAGTTATCTACTGATATCAAGCGACTTATTAAATCATAACACATAATAACTTTGTGAAACAAATCGGCTTACAACGAAAAACTAAAACAAAACAATGAAAAAAATATTAGGAATTTCTGCATTCTATCATGATTCAGCGGCTGCATTAACGATTGGTGGTAAGATTATTGCGGCAGCCCAAGAGGAGAGATTTACAAGAGATAAGCATACACCTGACTTTCCAACCAATGCCATCAGGTATTGTTTAGAAGAAGCTGGACTCTCAATCGATGAGTTAGATGCAATTGTCTTTTATGATAAACCTCTTTTAAAATTTGAACGCTTACTTGAGACCTACTATGCCTTTGCGCCAAAAGGATTGGTCTCATTTCTTAGGGCTATTCCAGTTTGGCTAAATGAAAAAATGTTTCTAAAAAAACTTATTCATGATGGCTTAAAGGAAATTGGGCCTTATGATAAGAAAAATTTGAAAATGCTTTTTCCTGAGCACCATTTGTCGCATGCGGCTAGCGCTTTCTATCCTTCGCCATATGAGGAAGCAGCTATCCTTACAATTGATGGTGTTGGTGAATGGAGTACAGCATCTTTAGGCTATGGCAATGGCACAAATATCACCATCCACAAAGAATTAAATTTTCCTCATTCTGTAGGGTTGCTTTACAGTGCTTTTACATATTTCTTGGGATTTACAGTTAATTCTGGTGAATATAAACTAATGGGTCTTGCACCATATGGCAATCCTGAGGATCCTGAGACTGATAAATTTGTTGGTATTATCAAAAAATATCTTGTAGACATAAAGGATGACGGATCAGTATGGCTCGACCAATCCTATTATAACTACTCTACTGGTCTGCGAATGGTGCAGGATAAAAAATGGGAAGCACTTTTTGGTTTTGCAAGAAGAGATGCAGATTCAGACCTTGAGCAGCACCACTGTAATTTGGCACTTGCCATACAGAAAGTGACTGAAGAAATCGTCATAAAAATGGCTAAGGAAATCAAGCGAATAACAGGTTCTGAGAACCTATGCATGGCTGGAGGAGTGGCCTTGAATTGCGTTGCTAATGGTAAATTACTTAGAGAGGGTATTTTCAAGAATATTTATATTCAACCGGCCGCAGGTGATGCAGGAGGTGCTTTAGGCGCTGCAATGGCAGCTAGTTTTATGTATTTTGGTGAATCTCGTGTAGTAGATGGTGTAAATGATCTTATGTCGGGTTCATATTTAGGACCAGATTATTCAGATAAAGAGATTGAACTGATGAACAGAAAAGTGAAATCGGTATATAAAAAATATGATGATTTCAATGAACTTACAAAAAATGTAGCTGCTAGGATTGCTGAAGGTGCAGTTATCGGTTGGTTTCAGGGAAGGATGGAATTTGGTCCCCGTTCATTAGGGAACCGCAGTATTCTTGGTGACGCACGCAATCCAGAAATGCAAAAGAAACTCAATATCAAAATCAAATACAGGGAAGGTTTCAGACCATTTGCACCATCAGTTCTTGCCGAAGATGTAAAGGATTATTTTGAACAGGATTCAGCGTCTCCTTATATGTTAATTGTTTCGCCAGTTATTGAAAGTAGAAGAAAAGAGCTACCCGATTCTTATTATAAACTTTCGTTATGGGACAGATTATATTATTTGAGAAGTGATGTACAGTCAATCACGCACCTAGATTATTCAGCTAGAATTCAAACAGTGCATAAAGAAACAAACCCGCGTTATTGGGATTTAATCAATGAATTCAAACAACAAACCGGATATGCGCTGGTTGTTAATACTAGTTTCAACGTAAGGGGAGAGCCAATCGTTTGCACACCACATGATGCCTACAGGTGTTTCATGAGCACAGAGATGGATTACCTTGTCATCAATAATTTTGTTTACGCTAAAACGGAACAACCTGACCACACCAATAAAGATAAATGGATGGTTAAATTCAAAATGGATTAAAAGGCATGTTGAAGAAGTATTTTAAAATTATTTTTATCAATCTATTGGTAATTGTTGTTTCCATTGAATTGGTCTCAATGATTTACATTAAGGTTACCAAACCTGTGATTCCAGATTATCAAAGGATACCGACTTATTTAGATATCATCACCGATGGCAGTATAAGTTTCAATGATATACTTTTTGGAGCAGGTGAGAAAATACAACAAGACCCCTTAGCGCCTAGAAATATTGATACAGCCTATAGTTGGTGCAACTGGCATCCAAGGAACAATGTACACCGAGAAAAATTTCCATGTTTCGATGTATTGTATAAGTACAATGAATTAGGCACAAGAGGAAGTTTGCCGGATCCTAATGATACATCTACCATCTTATTTATTGGAGATAGTTTTGTAGAAGGATTTGGACTTGAAGAAGACAGTACTTTACCTGCAAGAATTCACCAAAAAATAGGAAGACCAGTATTAAATCTTGGAACAAGTGGACATTTTAGCCCAACACAAATGAGTCTTATCTACTCATCCTTTGCTGAAAAATTCAAACACAAGGAAGTGTATGTGATGTTTTATCTTGAGAATGATTTGATTGAAAATAATATCGACAATCATTATAAACTTTTCGCAAACCGATACAGACCTTATAGAGTTTTAACCAACGAAGGTTCATCGAATATTGTCTATAAAGGTAGTCTTGACTCTACTACTTATAGTTGGACACATTACAAAAATGAGACTCAAAAGGTATTTGCATACTTTCCACCTAATACCAGCCTTCTAACCAAAATTTCTAGATTAACTTATTTTAAGCGATGTTTGAATCTACTTAAAATGAATGCTGTAAAAAAATCGAATTCGAATGAGAAGCCTTCTGAGTTAAATTATACAAGCAAAGATCTTCAGATTCTAGAAAAGGACATGGCAGCGATTATTCAGGTTGCAGAGGCTCACCATGCAAAGGTTACATTTATCAACTTACCATCTAAAAATCTGTTCAATTTTGCAGGACAGTCTGATACTAACTTATCAGAGTATAAAGCACTAGAAACAAAACTTGCTTCATACGCAAATAAAAATAATGCGGGCTACATCAGTTTTTACGATTATATAAGTTCTGAAAAAATAAAAACTGACAGACTTTTCTTTCCTTGTGATTTTCATTACTCGAATTACGGGGAGGCGGCATTGACTAAATATATATTAACGACAATAAAATAAAACAAATAATTAAAACATGGAATTTTTAAAAGACATCTGGAACTTTATGAAGGAACGCAAGAAGTTCTGGTTATTGCCTATCATTATCATTTTACTTCTCTTGGGATTACTAATAGTATTCGGTGGAAGCAGCGCTGTTGCACCTTTTATTTACACTTTATTCTAAAGTCATGAAAATTAACAACAAAACAAATGCGGCTAAAACCGTTCTAACTATTTCTGTTGGATTTCTATTGATTTATTTAGTTACTAAATTGCAGTGGGCACTTCAAGTGGCATTTATCATAGGTTTAATTGGCGTACTTTCGGATTACCTGAGTCAGAAGATTGAATATCTTTGGATGAAATTAACATGGGTGCTCAGTAAAATTGTTCCCAATATTTTGCTTGGGGCCGTTTTCTATATTTTTCTTTTTCCATTGTCATTGGTTTCGAAAATTTTTGGCAAAAAGGATAATCTAAAACTTAGGAATAAAAGTACTACAGTATTTGTTGAGACCAATAAGACTTTCGACAAGCATTCATTCGAAAACCCTTGGTAAACGTTCGATAGTTTCAGTTGGTTTCAATTACCAGATGATTATTTGAAAGATTATTTTCAATAAGGAGACTAAGTATGCAAAAAAAAATTGTTGTGGGTTATCTCACGTCTATTAATCCTATGGACAAAAGATCATGGTCGGGCACCTATTACAGGATGTTCAGAGCATTGGAGCAACAGTCATTTGAGGTTATTGCTCTTGGGCCGCTCCATCAGCCAAAATGGTTTCTCTTTTCAATGCGAATTCTTGATAAAGTAAAACAATTATTCTACGGCAAAAATTTCAACAAACAACAACGTCTTTTAAAAAGCAAATACTTTGGATACCAATATAAAAGGATACTAGAGAAAAAGAACATAGATATAATATTTTCACCAGCAAGTTCTGCTGAGATTGCATTTCTCAATACCTCCATACCCATCTGTTATTTATCAGATACCTCATTTAGTCAAACGTATGAATTCTATA
>CANFUB010000032.1 GCA_947450015.1 Bacteroidota bacterium
CAAACTTGGTTTTCGAGGCACGTGAACCGCGAATTAAAACCACCCAAGACCTTGCCTTCCTTTAAATCGAGGGTTTTGTTATATTCACATCCCGAACTACTTGTAATAATGACTCGACACAAGGTATTGACACCGCCACCCTTGTAAAAATGTGAAAAAGAATCAATAATGGTGTCCTGCTGAGGTTTGAATTCCTCGAATTTTCCATCGTACCAATTGATGCTTATTTTTTCGCCTTTCGCAAAGTGCTTGTTCTTTAAAAAGACACTTGCTCGGATGGGTTTACAGTGGTACAATTTGGTGGAAAAGGTATCGATTTTAGGGCGGTGTACATTTAAGAATTTTTTGCGGTAAACCGTATCAAAATAGTGCATCGTATCCTTGTGAATTTTGAAAGAATCGTTGCCAAAGTTTTCGGCCCAAGGCGATTCTAGCGTTTCGAATACCATACCGACATTGTAATAACCACTATAGGAAGAATCGAGGACCACTGGAAATTTTAGCCATTTTTTTCCACCGTTAAACGTAACACTGATGGGCGTTTGTGGATTAACTATTAAAAAAGGATCATCACTGCATAAATTTACACTGTCCTTTTTTAGAATGGGCGGGCAGTCGCGGAGTTTTATATAAATAGTTGAAGAGTCGGAACAGCCTGTGGTTGTATCTGTAATGCGATATCCCACTTTAACACTGTCTCTAACACCGCTGTATTGGTGTTTGGTATACCAATCCAAAGAAATATTACAGTTCTTGTATAAATTCTGGCCCTTGGCCCTGTGACTTACACAGTTGTCGCCATAAGGATCTTCAATGGTCCATTTAAATTTACAGTTGCTTCTTTTTACTTGTAGTGAAGAGTCTACAAAGAACATTTGTCGATTGCTAAAACATTGGTTGTTGCCAAATACCCTTGGACTCGTCATAGGTCCTAACACCTTGAAATTACGGGTCAATGTAAACACACAATTACCTCTTGTAATATTGGCCTTTACTACATGCTTGCCTGGGGCCATTTCCGAAAGTGTACGCAAGGGTGCATGTGGCGGTTTAGGCAATAACAAAACACCATCTAAGGTCCACGAAAAATTATCCCATTCTCTTTGTTCAACCTCTGCTGAAATAGATTCGGTTTTACAAATTTCTGTATCAGACATTTCAATGGCCTTTGGCAACGAATCTACCGCCAAAGAAAAGCCCTTCTTAAACGTGTCCAAACAACCATTCATGCTTGCTATTAAAGTAACATTGCCTTTGCGAGAGGCTTTAAAAAAGAAACATTTTTTAGGATTGAAGTTGGCATTGGTATCTAGTTTGAATGTATCTACCTGCCACTTGTAACTCGCTGCTCTGAGATTAATCCCTACAGAATTATTCTTAACACACAATTGCTTGGTATTACAATCATACCAACTGGTTTCGATAATAGCATCGGCCACCACATCATTGAGAATTCCAACTGTTGTGGTAGTACTATTTTTGCAACCATAAATATCTGTTACTTCACACTTAATGGTATACTTTGCTTGCACCGCATAGCTATGGCAAATGATATCACCTTTTACAGGATTAGCGGTGTTTGTAAAATTCCCATCGCCCCAAATAATTAAGCGTTTATTGATGGTTTGACCTGCAATGGCTGGTGTACTTGTATCCTTGTAACAAATTTTGTTTTTGCTTAAGCAAGTATCCACTTTGGGCATTCTAAAAAAGTAAGAATTAGGCAAGCCTACTATCTCAATTTTCACACTATCCGTTTGGGTTGTTGAATTGGTGAATACAGCATCAATTTTTATTGTAAAAGTTCCCTTCGTACTGTATACATGGGTTGGACTTGTATTGGTAGATGTACCACCATCGCCAAAATACCATGTAGCTGAAGCGAGCGTTAAGCCTACCGCAGGCGTATAACTCATTGATGTAATATTACCTAAACAATCAATTTTAGGCGTGTTAATTTTACCTTGACCAAAGACAGGGGAAGCCAAAAAAGCCAAAGCTAAAAGTAGAAAATAAAATTTCCGCTTTCTAATTAACATTAGGCTCGAATTAAATGAAAATTACTAGTATTATCAAATAATTGGCTAAATATGACGGAAATAGGATGAACTAAATATTTAAATAATCAATATCATTTGATGGCCCTAAAACTTTATTAATAAAGAAAGTACCAAATGGCAAAAAAGACAAAATAAAAATAAGAATGGTTTTACCAATTGCAATAGGTAAATCTTTATAGGCTTTGAATAAGACGATTGCGAACAACACAAATAACACACCATGCGCTCCGCCAACTAATCTAACAGCAAGTGGAAAATCATACCAATATTTCAATGGCATAGCAATGAACAATAATATGAGAAAAGAAATTCCTTCCCAGTGCCCAATCTGAATAAGTTGTGAACGCGACTTTTGCATAGCGACAAATTTAGTTGGTTTGGGTTAAAAATAAATTAAAATTTGATTAATTGATTGATAATAAACGATTGAAAACAATAGCTTTTGAAAGCTAATTAACTATTATAAAAATAGTTTATATTTGTAATTAAACAATGAATCGAGGCATCCTTTTTTTTCTAATGGTTTGGCAATTGTGTGGTATGTTGAATGCCCAAGACCGATTAACAAAAAAACAACAAGACAGTATTTGTTTGAAGGCAGAAAAAAAAACAGAACCTAAAAGATTACCCATTGTTTTTCCTAGTGTTCAAATAACCGACGAGGCAAAATTAAAGGCCTTAAAAACGGCCGTTCCAGATTCTCTTTCCAATATTAACCACCCTCAACATTGGTTTTATAACTATTACTTCAAGGAACCCATCACCGACTACGACCCTAGTGGCGATAGTTTAACCTATCCTGAAGGCGATCCTTTGAAATACAAACTCGACCGCACTTATTTCTGGGACATTAATGGCGATGGCTTAATCGATTTTTTACATTACACTGTTTATTACAGAGCATTGCTGATTACCCACGACAATTATGAACTTTTTTTACTGCAACCCAATGGCACCTATAAAATGGTACAATTTAATGGCTATATTCTCGATATCAAATACAACAGAAACAAAAGCATAAAAACATTAAAAACCTATGTAGGAGCATGCTGTACTAATAGAGAAAATTATTATCAAGAATACCAATTTGATAAGAAAAAACAACAATTAGTGCTTAAAAAATCGACCTTGGTTTTAAGCTGCCAATATCCAGTTTCTCATTAATTTCTAAAAATTATTTTTATTTTTACAATTCAAAATTCCATTATGTTTGTGAACATAATTTAAAGTTGGTCTTTATTCATCACGTTAAATTATTGCTTTTCTTTTTCTTTTCCGTTGTAACTTTTAAAACACACAATTGGTAACCTTGGCTACTGCCATTACTTTGAAAGAAATAAAATTGTTAATAATATGAATAAAGCATCTAAAAGAAGTGCTCGCTATTTTTACTACTTGTTAAAAGTATTGTTCGAAAACCGCGACAAATTAGGCGTAAAAATGAACAAGGCCACCCATCTGCTCATTTTAAGTAAGGCTGAGGCCGATTTTAATCCAGCAGATACTAGCAAAGTAAAGCAAGAAATTGCAGGTGTCAACGTGATTTACGATGAACAAGTACCAAGTCAAACCGTCATACTAGATGTAAGAGAAGTAGGTGCCTTTAACAGTTATCAAATTGAAATAATTTGATACGATTAGTACTTACCCTTTACTATTTCATCGACAATACTTGGATCGAGTAAGGTACTGGTATCGCCTAAATTAGTGGTATCACCTTCGGCAATTTTGCGTAAAATCCTGCGCATTATTTTGCCGCTGCGTGTTTTTGGCAAGCCGCTTACAAACTGTACTTTGTCTGGCTTTGCTACTGCCCCAATGATTCTAGAAACTGTTTGCAAAATATCTTGTCGCATAAGGTCTTCATCGAAATGCGTTGAATGACAAATTACATAAGCGTAAATGCCTTGTCCTTTGATGTCGTGTGGATAGCCAACGATGGCACTTTCGACCACGCCAGTATGCATATTAATGGCATTCTCAACTTCGGCCGTTCCTATTCTATGACCTGATACATTTAAGACATCATCTACCCTACCTGTAATTCTGTAGTAGCCATCCTCATCTCTTAAACAACCATCGCCAGTGAAATACAAATTTGGATAAGTAGAAAAATAAGTTTGACGACAACGTTCGTGATCGCCATAGGTGGTTCGCAGCATACCAGGCCAAGGAAATTTAATGCATAAATTCCCTGTCACGCCATTGCCATGAATTTCTTCGCCCTTCTCATCAACCAATAAAACTTGAACGCCTGGCAGAGGGAACATGGCATAGCCTGGTTTTGCGGGCGTAACACCAGCAATTGGCGACATCATCATTCCACCAGTTTCTGTTTGCCACCAAGTATCTACAATCGGACATTTACCCTTCCCAATTTTTTCATTGTACCAGTTCCATGCTTCTTCATTAATAGGCTCTCCAACACTTCCAAGCTTTTTCAATGAGCTAAGGTCTTTTCCATCTAACCATTGGTCACCAGCCGCCATTAAAGATCTTATGGCAGTTGGAGCTGTATATAAAATATCAATTTTATGTTTGTCTACGATGTCCCACATTCTACCTGCATCAGGAAAATTAGGCACACCCTCATACATCATTGAAATGGCGCCATTGGCCAAAGGACCATAAATAATATAACTATGGCCGGTAATCCAACCTATATCTGCTGTGCAGAAAAATTTCTCACCCGCTTTATATTGCATAACATTATTAAACGTGTAAGCAGTATAAACCATGTAACCACCGCAGGTATGAACGACACCTTTTGGTTTGCCAGTACTGCCACTGGTATACAAAATAAACAACATGTCTTCTGCATCCATCAATTCTGGGTCACATGTTGTAAGCCCCATTTCCTCGGCCGTTTCCATTTCCTCGTGCCACCAATAATCGCGATCTTTGATCATGCTCACAGGCGTATTGGTTCTATTCAGTACGATTACTTTTTCAATACTTGGGCATTGCACCAAGGCATCGTCTATCACAAATTTTAGAGGAATATCCTTGGTACCTCTATAACCGCCATCGGCAGTTACAACTATTTTGGCACCTGCATCTTGGATTCTATCAGCAATGCTTTGCGCACTAAATCCTCCAAAAATAACGGAATGAATCGCGCCTATCCTTGCGCATGCAAGCACTGCAACTACTAATTCAGGTACCATGGGCATGTAAATACAAACACGGTCGCCTTTTACCACACCTCTATTCTTTAGAACATTGGCAAACAAGCAAACTTGCGTGTAAAGCGTTTGATACGTAAGGGTTCTGTGAGGATCGTTTGGATTATTGGGTTCCCAAATAATGGCTGCTTGGTCGGCTTTATCGACCAAATGCCTGTCCAAACAATTTTCAGTAATATTAAATTTGGCACCTTCAAACCATTTTACCGAAGGTTCACTGAAATTCCATTGAAGTACCTTGTCCCATTTTTTTCGCCAAACAAAATCATTGGCTACTGTCTCCCAAAATAGCTCGGGTTGTTCAATACTTTGCTGATAAATGGCTTGGTACTCTTGAAAATTTGAAGGAATGTTTTTCATTGTGATGATTGCAATAAATTAATTTATTTACAACATTACAAAAAAAGTAAGCAAAATTATACGCAATTGATGGAATTAATTTTCCTAACTTATGCGACTAGTTTGCGACTAATGAACAGCAACGACGGTATAATCTTCGACATTGCAGGTAATCACACTGTCTTTGCCTGAGATTAAACAGCTCTCTCCATTTTGAAAATCAGCGATACATATAGGACTTCTTGCGTTTTTAACAAAAAGGGTGTCCACTCTATTAATACCATTGTATTTAACAGCGATGGTTAAACTTTTAAAGCTAGGTTGTGGCTTTTGTTTAAAACTGCTGCCAATAAAAAACAGCAACATTAAAATAATAATATTTTTCATGTTCAATCAATTAATCATTTACTTTTTTACAACCACAGTTCTTAAAGAACTATAATTGATGTATGAAAACTTTTCTTTTTCAACTAAGCTAAAGCCAAGAAAAGAAAAAGGGTTTTTTAAAGCACCTAAATTGAAGTGGAATGAGGGAATGGTTTTATAAATCATAATTTTAGTTTATTAGTTTGATGCAAACATAGTATAAAATACCTAGTATGATAATACTAGCATCAATAAAAATAAAAAACAACTTATAAAATATTGATATTAAACCAATTGAACGGTTAGTCCGGTTCTTAATTTTGGCTCAATATAGGTAGATTTTGGCGGCATTATCAATCCTTGGTCTGCAATTTTAAAGACCTCTTCAATGTCACAAGGATAAACAGTGAATACAACATCATAGGTTCCCTTTTTAACTTCATCATCGATGTGCTGAATAGGCGTATTACCCTTGATATATGTAAGTCGGTGATCGGTTTTTGAATCGGTAATGTGAAGTTTTTCTCTGAACACAAATGCTTCGAGAATTGAAACATCTAAGGCATTAACTGCGCTTGTAGAATCAATGGCACCCTTGAATTTTAGATTGAACCAACCTAAAGAGGTACAAAGTCCAAAAGTTTTGGGCGCTTGGGGAACCACCATATTTGAAGCTTCACTGATGTCGAAATGGGATTTCAGATTTTCAATAAATTCGCTAGCATCAAATGCATTATCTGATTTATACGCTCTATAAAAACTATCAATGTGTAAGTGATTCGCTGGTACCAAAAATGCTAAATATTTGCCATTCTCAACACCTGCCTTATGATAATAGCCAGCTGAAGCCGCGCTTCTGTGGTGGCCATCGGCAATGTAAAAATGGGCCAAGGTTTGATAGGCTTTATTAAAATCAGCAATTAATTCTAGGTTTTTAACCTTGTAAATGGTGTGTTGGCGATTCACTTCATCTGTGAAGTCAATATCTGGCAACTGTTTTTCAATCACCAAGTTTAGTAAATTCTCAACTTGGGCATTCGCGAAATGGGTCAATAAAACGGGTTCGCCAATGGCACCACAAATACGAATGTGATCAATCAGTTGATTTTCCTTTTCTGTTAAAGTGTTTTCATGCACCTTAATTTTATCATCATAATAGTCTTTGGCAGAAACATTGCAAATTAATCCAAGGTATTGTTGATTGTTTTCCTTGTTTAATTGAGAATATACGTATAAAGTATCTTCCGTGTCTTGTACCATGGTTTTATCGGCTATTAAGCGCTCAATTGCTTGCTTCGATAATGGAAAATGCTTGTCAGGATTTTTTTCTTCATCAAATTTCAAGTAGGGTTTTACAACTTGTAAATAGGTACTTGGATTCGTTTGAATGATTTCCATCTGTCGCTTTTTATCATCGACATGGGTATTGGCCGAAACTTTAATTTCGAGTCCAGGTGCTGGCAGCAAGGCCTTAAAAGGATAAATTTCTGGCAAAGGCAGTTATTATTTAAAGAAGTTAATGATTTGCTCGGCCATTTCATCACCTATGCGCTTTTGCGCTTCGGCAGTACTTGCGCCAATATGCGGTGATAAAGAAACGTTGTTAAGATTTAGAATGGCACCATTTACTGGTGGCTCTTTTTCAAATACATCTGTGCCTGCATAGGCTAAATGACCCGCATTTAAAGACGCTATTAAATCAGCTTCACATACTACGCCACCCCTAGCACAATTAATTAAACCAGCGCCTTTCTTCATCATTGCTAGTTCGGCAGCAGCTATTACGTAACCTTGACCGCCAGGAATATGCAAGCTAACAAAATCGGCTTGTTGTAAAACGGTTTCTTTCGAAACTGTTTTAATCAATTTCTTGATTGTTGGTATTTGTGCATCAGGATGAAATGTGATTTCAACTTCTGCTTCAGAAATCATGGGATCGAAAGCAATCACATTCATGCCTAAGCCAAATGCCATGCGAGCAGCTTCCCTACCTATCCTTCCAAAACCAATTAAACCGAGTGTTTTACCTTTTAATTCAACACCAGCTGATGCGGTCTTTTTTAAGTCGTTAAATTTCTCAATTCCGTTGACAGGCATTTCTCTATTGGTATACTGCAATAAACGACAAATAGAAAACATATGGGCAAATACCAATTCGGCAACACTGGTACTACTTGCAGCAGGGGTATTGACTACCGCAACACCTTTTTCTTTGGCATAAGCTGTATCAATATTATCTAAACCAACCCCAGCTCTACCAACTAATTTTAAATTAGGCGCAGCATCCATTACCTCTTTGGTGACCTTGGTTGCACTGCGCACAAGTAAAACATCGTATGCATTTAATTTAGAAGGCAAATCTTCTTGCGCCACTTTGTTGGTGTCAATAGAAAAACCTTGTGCTTCTAGGGCAATTTTAGCCGAAGCATCTATGCCATCATTGGCTAATATTTTTATCATGTTTCTTAAGTGAAATTAATTATTGAAAGTTCTCATTACATTTACTAAGGCTTCAACACTTTCAAGAGGTAATGCATTGTACATACTTGCTCTGTATCCACCGGCAGAGCGGTGACCTTTAATTCCAGAAATACCAGCAGCTTTCCATGCAGCATTAAATTTATCTTCTAATGAAGCATCGGTTAACACAAAACAAGCGTTCATTTGTGAACGGTCTTCGGTTGCAATGCTACCTTGGAACAATGGATTACTATCTATTTCGCTGTACAATAAATTGGCTCTTGCAGCCGCTCTTTTTTGCATTTCTTCAACACCACCTACTTTTTTCACCCATTTCAAATTTTGCAACATGGCAAAGATTGGAAAAACTGGAGGGGTATTGAACATGGTTTCCTTTTCAATGTGTAAAGCATAATTCATCATGCTTGGAATTTGACGGCTAACTTTTCCTAAAATATCTTTTCTAACAATAACAACTGTTACACCTGCAGGACCCATATTTTTCTGAGCGCCAGCATAGATTAAACCGAATTTAGAAACATCTACTTTTCTGCTTAAAATATCAGAACTCATATCACAAACCATGGTTACTGGACTATCAGGGAAAGATTGCATTTGGCTACCATAAATGGTGTTGTTGCTGGTGCAATGAAAATAATCTGCATCGGTTGGGATGGTATAATTTTTAGGTATGTATGAATAATTTTTATCTTCACTACTTGCTACCACTTCAACATTTCCTAGGTATTTAGCTTCTTTAACAGCATTGGCAGCCCATACACCTGTTTTAAGGTAAGCGCCTTTTTTTTCTAATAAATTATAGGCAACCATTAAGAATTGCGTACTAGCACCCCCTCCTAAAAACAAAATTTCATAACCTTCTGGAACACCCATTAATTCTTTTATTGTGGCTTGCGCCTCTTCAACAACTGCAATAAATTCTTTGCCTCTGTGCGAAACCTCTAAAATAGATAACCCTGTGCCTGCAAAATTTTTGATGCCTTCGATAGAAGCATCAATGGCTTCTTGTGGTAAAATGGATGGACCTGCTGAAAAGTTGTGAAGTTGTGACATTGTTGTATTTTATTTTTTTCGAATGCAAAATTAATCTAATATTGAAACACACAAGCAATGAAAGTAAAAAACATTTTCTTTTTTGTCCTTTTTTTTGGTCTTTTTTCAATTTCGAAGGCCCAATCAGATGATCTTAATTCACGCGACACCTCGAAAAAAGTACCGTTCAAAAAAAGACTCGTTTATAATTTAGGTGGCGGTGGTGGCGGTGGCAGTATCAATGGTGTGTCTTCCTTCAACATTAATTTACAACCTCAAATTGGCTATAAAATTAAAGAGAACTTAATAGCAGGTGTTGGCCTTAATTATCAGTATCTCAAATACGGTTTATCCAAATACCAAATTTATGGTGGTAATACCTATGTTAGATACCACATTAACTCGCAATTCTTTTTACAAACAGAATACCAAGTCCTTAATTATAGTTATCAAACGGCAAGCACTGGTTGGAACGACTATTTACTAGCAGGCGGAGGCTATTCGCCAGGTGGTGGTTTTTATATTTCTGCCTATTACCTCTTAAAATTTCCAGCGAATAATAATATTTATGGCGCTCCATATGTTATTAGGGCTGGCTTTACTTTTTAAAACAACATACCATGCAAAATAAAATAACAGAAGACAACAAGATTGTGGTTCGCAATGGCGAAAATTTTAAACTGAAAAAATTTAAACCTGCTTATAACGCTGGCTATTTAGACGAAAAAACAATTAAGCGCAGTTTAGAAAATTACAAGGAAGCAATTGCCAAGTTACAAGATAAATTATTTGCCCAAGGGAAACATTCCATATTACTTGTTTTACAAGCCATCGATGCATCTGGAAAAGACAGTTGCATAAAACATGTATTAAGTGGTATCAATCCGCAAGGCTGCAATGTAACAGCATTTAAACAACCAACCGCTGAAGAAATTAGCCATGATTTTTTATGGAGAACCTATAAGGCATTGCCATCGAAAGGCATCATTGGGGTATTTAACCGTTCGTATTATGAAGAGGTATTGGTTACCAAAGTACATCCAGAATTTATATTGAAACAAAATCTGCCTGGCATCAACCGTGTAGAGAACATAGACGAAAAGTTTTGGAACAATAGATACCGCGCCATCAATGAAATGGAAAGGCATTTGGTAAAAAGTGGAACAATTATTATCAAACTGTTTTTGAATATGAGCAAGGATGAGCAAAGGGTTCGTTTTTTGGAGCGAACCAATGATCCTGCAAAAAAATGGAAATTCAATTTTGGTGATTTAAAGGAACGTAAGCTTTGGAATACTTATCAAAAAGTATATGAAGACATGATTCAGAACACCAGTAAAAAACACGCGCCTTGGCATATTATACCTGCTGACAACCAATGGGTCAGTCGCGCAATTGTTGGCGATATATTACTAGAGACCATGCAAGCCTTAAAACTTACTTATCCTGAATTAACAGCGGAAGCATTAAAATTATTAGAACAAGGTAGGAATGAATTAAAGGCAGAGACTTTAAAAAACACTAAATAAAAATTCGACCTGCCATCAAATAGGCCGTATCAAATTCATTCGTTTTAATTTCTGTCGGTTCGCCTATATGCCTGATATAAGACAACAATGCTTCGGTAGGTAAATTACCTGTTAGTTTATCGGAGGCAAACGGACAGCCACCAAATCCTCGCATGGCACTATCATATCTGCGACAACCTGCATTGTATGCAGCTGCAATATTTTGTAGGTAATTATCCGGACGTGTGTGAAAATGCGCCCCAAGTTCAACGCCTGGCAATTGTTGTTGACATGCTTCAAAAATCGTTGCAATGTCTTCCGCATTCGCCACCCCAATGGTATCAGATAGGCTAATGGTTTTAACACCAAGCTCGGCAAGGCGCAAACACCAATCAATTGCTATCTTGGTCGACCATTCATCATTGTATGGATTTCCAAAGCCCATGGATAAATAAACGACCACGTCTTTATTTGCATTCTTGGCAATGTTTAAAATATTTTTTAGCGTTTCAATTGACGCATCGATTCCATGGTTCGTATTTCTTTTTTGAAATTGCTCTGAAATACTGAATGGATAGCCGATATAATCTATTTGTTTAAAAGTAGCCGCTTGTTCGGCACCTCTTTCATTGGCTACAATTACTAAAAGTTTAGTGTCTGTATTTTGTAAATCAATGGCGTTTAAAACTTCGGCTGTATCAGCAAGCATAGGAACAGCTTTTGGTGAAACAAAACTACCACAATCCAAAACATCGAAACCCACCTTCAGCAAAGCATTAATGTATTCAATTTTAGTTGCCGTAGGTATTGCATGGTGAAAGCCTTGCATGGCATCGCGAGGGCATTCTATTAATTTAATTCTATCTGTTGCCATAAATAGTGTTATAATTTAAAATTGATGTTATAAGTCTTTTCCTTTTTCAACAATATTACCACCTAAGGCCATCAAATAGCCTTTAATAAAATCATCCAAGTA
Organism: Bacteroidota bacterium; assembly: GCA_947450015.1. Classification (GTDB taxonomy): domain Bacteria; phylum Bacteroidota; class Bacteroidia; order NS11-12g; family UBA955; genus JABMMZ01. The sequence continues at coordinate 11,948 of CANFUB010000032.1, forward strand.
GCCATCCATCACCACACCAACATTACTCGTTTCTATACCTGTTCTAACATCCTTAATTAATTTATACGGATGAAAAACATAGTTGCGAATTTGTGATCCCCATTCAATTTTCATTTTACTCGCTTCAATTGCATCACGTGCCTCATTTTGTTTGCGAAGTTCCAGTTCATACAACTGCGATTTTAACATCTGCATTGCCAACTCACGGTTCTCACCTTGTGAACGCGCCTTTTGACAGATAACAACAATGCCTGTTGGACGGTGAGTTAATTGCACTTTGGTTTCTACCTTGTTGACATTTTGACCACCTGCACCACCACTTCTACTTGTTTGCAAATCAACATCTGCAGGATTCACTTCGATTTTTATTTCGTCATCAATCATGGGATATGCATATACACTTGCGAAAGAAGTATGGCGTTTTGCATTGCTATCAAATGGCGAAATTCTAACCAAACGGTGAACACCGCTTTCGCCTTTTAAATACCCATAAGGAAAACTGCCTTCAAATTCTAGTGTGATGGATTTAATACCAGCCACATCTCCTTCTTGCTTGTCAATTTCAGTTACTGTGTAGCCATTTTTTTCGCCCCACATAATGTACATGCGCGCAAGCATTGATGCCCAGTCGCAACTTTCTGTACCACCAGCACCACTGTTAATTGTAAGCACAGCACCTAAACGGTCCTCCTCGTGGCGCAACATGTTTTTCATTTCTAAATCCTCTACTGCAAGCAGTGATTTTTTATAAACATCCTCCACTTCGGCATCGGTGGCTTCGCCAGCATCGCTAAATTCTTTTAGTATTTCGAGGTCAGATATACCTTCTTGGCAAAGCTTATAAGCTTCGGTCCAAAATTTCTTTTCTTTTATTTTTTTAAGATGTTTTTCAGCCTTGGCACTATCGTTCCAAAAATCGGGTGCAAGGGTTTGAGATTCTTCATCTGCTATTAAAGCTAATTTCTGTTCGATGTCAAAGATACCTCCCCAAAGCCTCAACACGGCCTCTTATATCCTTCAATTGCTCATTATTCATAATTGCAAAGGTAATACATTTAGCCAAGTATCTAATTTTTTTCATAGCCATTTGTAGCTTCAAAAATTTAATTTCATGCAATAGAATAATTTTGTGAAACTAGATATACATTTGCACTTTATTTTCAAAATAGCAATAGAATAACAACACCCCGTTATAATGAAACACAAGGACAGAAACAGCAAGGTAACAGCAGCCACATTATTAATCGCATTAGGTATTATATATGGCGATATCGGCACCAGTCCATTATATGTTTTAAATGCAATTATTGAGGACCGCGAAATTACTGAAATGTTAGTTCTTGGAAGTATTTCTTGTATTGTATGGACCTTGGTATTCCAAACTACTATCAAATACATTTGGTTAACATTAAAAGCAGATAACGAAGGTGAAGGTGGTATTTTTTCATTGTATGCATTGGTCAGGAGATACCGCAAAAAGCTTATTATTCCTACTATTATTGGTGCAGTTACCTTATTAGCCGATGGTATCATTACACCACCAATATCTGTCGTTTCTGCTGTAGAAGGTTTATCTGCAATTGAAGGATTAGATAAAATAATTCCCAATATACCTACCGTTCCAATTGTAATTGTTATCCTCTCACTTCTTTTCTTTTTGCAAAGATTTGGCACGCATTACATCGGTTCTATTTTTGGACCAGCGATGTTTGTTTGGTTTGCAATGCTTTTTGTTGTGGGTATGTCTCAAATTGCCTTAGATCCAACAATTTTAAAAGCCTTAAATCCGAAATATGCTATTGACTTACTCTCACATTATCCGCAAGGTTTTTGGTTATTGGGGGGTGTGTTTTTAGCAACTACTGGGGCAGAAGCTTTGTATTCCGACCTTGGCCATTGTGGTAAGAAAAACATCCGCATCACTTGGGCTTTTGTAAAAATATGTTTAATCGTTAACTATTTGGGTCAAGCGGTTTGGTTACTAAACCAAGGCTCTACTCACCTTGATGGCAGAAAACCATTTTTTGAAATGATGCCAGAATGGTTTTTAATTCCAGGTATTATCATTGCAACTTCGGCTGCTATTATTGCATCGCAAGCCCTCATCAGCGGATCATTTACCTTAATAAGTGAAGCCATGAACTTAAACTTTTGGCCACGCGTAACTGTGCGACAACCCTCTAATATGAAGGGTCAAATTTACATTCCAAGTATCAACTCCATTATGTGGATTGGTTGCGTGCTCATGATTTTACATTTCGAATCATCAGAAAATATGGAAGCTGCTTATGGCCTCGCCATTACCATGGCCATGATGATGACCACTATCCTATTGTATTGTTTCTTGCGTTATAGATTAAGATGGAACAAAGCATTGGCAGGTTTTATCTTTATTTTCTTTTTCATAATAGAGGTTTCCTTTTTTATTGCCAATATCAAAAAGTTTCCAGAAGGTGGTTATATAACAGTTATTATTTCATCCCTGTTTTTTGTGATTATGTACACTGTTTATTTCGGTAGAAAAATCAATAATAAACTCACCAAATTTACCCGTCTTGAAAAATACACTGCGCAAATACAGGAATTGAGCGTCGATGAAACCATTCCTAAATTCTCAACCCACCTTATTTATTTAACGAAGGCTAATAATTATCACGAAGTAGAAGAAAAAATCATCAATTCAATTTTTTCTAAAAAACCAAAACGTGCAGATGTATATTGGTTCTTACACCTTCACCGCACCGATGAACCATATACCCTCAATTACGAAGTTGATGAGTTAATCGATGATAAAGTTATAAAGGTTAACATCAATATTGGCTTTAGAGTACAACCAAGAGCGGAGTTATTCTTTAAAAAGATTGTAGCTGATTTGGTTGGTCAAAAAGAATTGAACCTACACATTCGACCTGATGGCTCTACGAAATACAATGCGGAACCTGATTTCAAATTTGTTGTGATTGAGAAATTCCTATCAGTTGAAAATGAGTTTGAATTAAAAGAAGGTTTGTTGCTTAAATCTTATTTCAAACTAAAGAGCTTCAGTCAAACCGACGAGAAGGCCTTTGGTCTAGATAAATGCGATGTGATAACAGAGTTAATTCCATTGGTTTATCATAAAATCGAGAAAATAGATTTAATTAGA
>CANFUB010000033.1 GCA_947450015.1 Bacteroidota bacterium
AAGGCTAATATGCATTAATAAATCTGCAACCTGTAGTAAAATACAAATACTAATCGTATAAAAGAATGAAGCATTGATATTGTTTTTTGGCAATTTATAGAAAACCCAAAAAGCAATTAAAATATTTATAGATATAAGAAGCAATGGAACACTAACGAGCTCCCATTCGCTAAAATCAAATTGAAATAAATTGATGGAATGAAGTAGCATTAGATTAACAAAAAGGGATTAATAAGGATTTAAAATATTTGCTATCCAATCTGTGTAATAGTAAACAAGCAGAAGTATCAAAATTTAAATTTTGACAATCAAAACTGTGCTTTATTTTTAAAATGCTATGATTCAATGCTTTTACTGTTAGTTTTTTGCTCAATATTCGAGCCAATGATTTAATTCTCACATTGTCAACAATTTGCCAATCAACAAAAATCCAATAAATGGAAATATTGTCCATTAACATAATTTATGCCCTATAATTGGAAATTCTGATTTATGGCAAATATCTGCCTGTAAGAAAGTACTTTATATTTTAATTTTTATATTTATAAGGGGTAAATCTTTGTAAAAAAAACGCGTAGTATTCTTCCAAATTTAAGTTGGAATTTCCAAATTGTAAGTTGTTCTTAAAAATAAAAAGATAGTTTTAGTGCTTATTGTTTTGAAAAGTGTTTTTCAAAACAATAATTAAAAGAAAAAGGATCTGATGAATTTTTACGGTTACTTAGTATCAATAATCATAGGACTGTTGCCTTTGCCCATAATGATGACCTTTGCATTGGCGGATTTAGCCAATTCCAAATTTGCCTTAATACTTTCGTATTGCAATTGTTTATCGCTTAAGCCTGTTGAAATAATGCGTTGGTAATCGGCAATACCCTGCGCCTCCACACGTTTACGCTCTGCCTCTTGTTTTTCTTTTTGTAAAACGAATTGCATTTTTTGAGCATCTTGCTCCGCATTGATTTTCGATTCAATGGTGGTTTTTACAGAAGCAGGCAAGGTGATATTGCGCACCAACAACTGCTCTAAAATTAAACCCCTTTTGTTAAAGTCTTTTTCAATGCTATTGAAGATGCGCATTTGAAATGTATCGCGCTTAGTGCTATACAAAGACACCGCATCGTAATAAACGGCATTGTCTCTTATCTTAGTTCTGGTTAAAGGACGCACAATTTTATCGTTGTAATCTAATCCTGTTTCTTTGATTAAACGTGGCGCTTCCGAAGGCACTACGCGGTATAAAACGGTCAAGTCAATGCTAACTTCTAGTCCATCTGCTGTTAATACACGAATGGCATCATCGCCCGTTACTGCGCCTTCGTCATGCACACCACTCATGGTATAATTTTGCGTTTTGATATCAATAATTTTGACATCTACCAAAGGATTGACAAAGTTTAAACCACTCTGCAAAATATCGTCTTCCACTTTACCAAAGAGCGACTTAACACCAATTTGTCCGGCATTGATTTGTTTGAAACAAGCATTTAAAACACCTATCGCAATAAAGACAATGCCTGCAATTTTAATTGCACCTTTAAAACGGATAAAAGGACTGTTGTTGCGGAAAGCATAAGTAGCGGCCGCAAAAATGATAAGACCTAGAATAATAAGTACCATATTGTTTTTTTGTTTTTAGAACGACCGAATTGGTCAGTTCAAATGTATCGTTTTTTTAATGCCATTGTATAAGCCTCAGACAAAATATTATTTTTAACGATTAATGCTCTCAATGCGCACCTAAATTGAAGCCTAATAATTGACAGATATTATAAAATACCTTTGTATTTTCCATGGTGCCAGCAAATAGTTCTGAACCGGGACCATAGGCATAAATAGGTACCATAATACCAGTATGATGACCAGTGGTATAAGCCGGTTCGATGGTGTGGTTTTTTAATGAGCCTTTGTTTAATGCAAGTCCGCCTGTCTCATGATCGGCCGTTACAAGCACAAGCGTATGGCCATCTTTCTTAGCAAATTCATAAGCCGCGCGCACCGCTTTATCAAAATCGATGGTCTCTTTTACAGTGTAATTAAAATCATTGTCATGTCCGCCCCAATCAATTTGACTGCCTTCTACCATTAAGAAAAAACCATTTTTATTTTGGTCCAATGTTTTAATGGCGCGCGTGGTAGCATTTACTAAAAAATCACCGCGGCCCTCCGACCATTTAGGTGGATGGATGCTGTCGTTGTAAAAATAAAAATACTTAGGATAATCCATGGTCCATTGAATGGCATTGCCACTTGCCACTTGATAACCCAATTGTTGTAGTTTGGTCATATCGAAATAGGGCTTGCCGCCACCAATTACAACATCAATGGGATGTGTGTATATATCATTTGCTATGGCAGCATCCATGCTTCTGCTAGGTTGGTGCGAAAAGAAAGCGGCAGGTGTTGCATGCGTAATACTACAGGTTGTAACCAGTCCTGTGCCCATGTGCTGTGCAATTGCATATTCTAAAATGGTTTTAACAGGCAAAGAATCTAGGCCTACACCGATGGCACCGTTGTAAGTTTTTACCCCACTGCTGTAGGCTGTCGCTCCTGCTGCACTATCGGTAATATAATCATTCCCCGATGATGTTTTAATGAGCCCTATAACATTGAATAAATTGAGACAGAGTTCGCCATTGGTATAATGCGAAGCTGCAGAAATTTGTGCTAAGCCCATGCCATCACCTATTAATAAAATAACCTTAAATGGCTTTATAATTTTTTTGTCAATGGCCCTTGCACCCGCGCTGCAATTGAACATTAATAAACTTAATGCAATAATTAAACTGATGGGTTGTTTCAAAAATTTCATGCTGCAAAATAGCAATTTATTTTGCGTTCAGAACTAAGATATTTTTAATTTATTGTCAATTGTTTTCAATAGTTTTGTATGCTGTGAGGTGCTTTAACTAAATGAAATTTCTGTGCTATACATACATTTTGATTTGCATGATGATGGCGACATTGGTTTCGGCCCAAAATTATTCTCTTTCTTTTTCAGAGAATCCACTCAATTATAAATTCATTAAAAGGATAGACAGTGTGCAACAAGTGCGCGCAATTTCAGGTTTTGTAAATTACTATAAAGCACGTGGTTTTGCAGCCGTAAGTATTGATAGCATTAAATGGAGCAAGGGCGAGGTAAATGCTTTTGTTTTCATAGGTAAAAAATATGTTGTTAAAAGCTTTACGGCCGATTATCAAATAACCAAAGCCAATAGCCTTTTGAGTTTGAGTGAAAAATTTTCAAACAGTGCCATCGATACGGCTGTATTTTCAAATTATGCCAACGCTGTATTGGGTTTTTACGAAGACAATGGGTATCCGTTTTGTAGTTTAAAAACCGATTCTACTGTATTAAATAAAAACAAATTAGAGGTGTTTCTCTCTATTGATAAAGGTGCCCTCTTTTTATTCGACAGCATGCACTTAGATGGCGATGCCAATGTCAAAAAGACTTTCTTGAGTGCATACACAGGACTAAGAGTAGGGAAGGTTTACAGTGAATCAGTATACAGAAAAGCCTTTGATAAATTAAACCAATTGCCTTTTCTTTCGGCAGAGCGCATACCGCAAATGGTGTTTATAAATGGCGGAAAAGCAAAGCCTTACTTGTATTTGAAAAAGAAAAAATCTGATCAAGTCAATGGTATTGTCGGCTTAGCACCGAGTGCAGCCAACACAACGCAAGCCCAACGTTTTGTTTTTACGGGTGAGTTTTTATTGAAATTGAATAACCTTTTTAAAACGGGTAAAATGGTAATGATAAATTGGAAGAGTTTTCAAGCGCGTTCACAAGAACTAAAAACGGCTTTTAATTATCCCTATATTTTGGGTCAACCGTTTGGTGCCGATTTGGCCGTCGACTTTCTTAAATTCGATACACTGTATTCTAACTTTAATAGACAAATTGGGATACAGTATTACACCTCTGGTATCAATGGTTTCAAAGTGTTTTATAAAGTGAATACCACCAATCTAATTAGTGTAGATACCAACTTAGTGAGAAATACAGAACGTTTGCCTGCCATTAATTCTGTACAAACAGCGCAGTATGGTTTGTCGGCTAATTTTAATTTATTAGACTACCGTTTCAATCCGCGCAAAGGTTGGTGGATAGAGAGTACAATCTCTGCGGGCACTAAACAAATTCTTACAGACAATAGAATAGCAAGTGTTAAATTCGGTACAGCTAAATATAATTTGTACGACTCAACTGTTTTAAAAACCAATCAATACCAAATCAAATTAAAGATTGATAGATTTTTTCCTGTTGCTACAAAAGGAACGATTAAAGTGGGCCTAGGCATCGAACAAATTATTGCGCCTGTCATTTATTTTAACGAAGTGATGCGCGAAGGCGGTATTAACTCTTTAAAGGGATTCAATGAACAAAGTATTTATGCCACGAATTTTAACATGCTAGACTTAGAGTATAGGTACTTATTAGGCCCCAATTCATACATCAAAGCATTTTGGAATGGCGCCTATTACGAAGACCATACAACAGGTAAAAACGCAACCTATGATACGCCATGGGGATTTGGGGTAGGGGGCAATATAGAAACGCGCGCAGGTATTTTAAGTATTTTATATGCGCTTGGTAAAGAAAAGCAAAATAATTTCGACCTTCGTGCAGGAAAAATTCACTTTGGAATAAGTAGTTATTTTTAAAAAGTATCTGATATCGCTGTGTTTAGTTTTACTATGCCATGTGCCCATGCAAGCACAACAAGATAGTAATGCCATAAATTTTACATTCGAAGAAGCGATTGTAATACCCGATTCTTTACTGAGTGGTATCGACTATTATTTTAAAATTAGAAGGCAACAACAGGAGCGTTTATTAATGGACGATCTTGGTCAAATGGCCCTTACCATCTCGCCAGATACTGCTGCTTATTTGGATACAATTCCAAAAGATACCTTGGTGCCACAAAAATTTAAGGGCACAGATTTAAACATTTACAGAAACTCAAAAGCCAATATACGCAAGTCATTGCTCGCTTCCCAAAATCCACCTTTAAGAGCCCATATGAACAATTGGTTCATTTTGGTATGGTGTTTTTTTATTCTCTTATTACTCATAATTTTTAAGTATAGCTACCCTTTACAATACTTTCTTATTAATAGGGCCTGGTACAGCAGTTTGAGTTTTCGCGAATTTTACGATACCCAAACAGATATTTTTAAAGGCAGTAAATTCTTTGCTTGGTTTATTATTAGTCAAGTGTTCTCAATTGGAGTCTTTATTCTTATTCGCGTAAATTTTAAGGAGATCCATTACAACGATATTTCCCTTGCCTTAATTATTTCGGCAGGTGTCATTAGCATCTTTATTTTAAACCAATGGATGAAGTTTTTATTCTCATTCGCCTTTCAACAAATGAGCTTAAGTAAGGATTATGCCATTATTTTTCGCATCAATGCATTCGTGGTGACCTTGGTATTGATGCCTTTAATTTTGTTCGTTTACTTTACCAATGTTACTGAATTTCAGCAATCTGTTGGACTAATACTATTAATAGCATTACTTTTAATTTATGGTCTGAGCCTACTAAAATTCTCTTTTTCAGGACTATTTGCTGAAACCCAATCAAGTTTATTTTTAATTTTGTATCTTTGCGCATTCGAAGTATTACCCATATTGGTATTAATTAAATCATTTAATAGTTTTTTGTTTTAAATGGAGAAAGAGGCAAAAGTAAAAACGATCCTTGTATCGCAAACCAAACCCGAGAGCGGCAAATCAATATTTGATGATATTGCAGCTAAGCTAAAACTTAAAGTGGACTACCGTTCATTTATTCAAGTTGATCCAATTCCTGGTAAAGATTTAAGGCGCAAGAAATTAAATATTCTCTCGCACACTGCTATTATCTTTAATGCTAAAAATGCAGTTGATCATTTCTTTCGCGTTGTTGAAGAATTAAGAATCGAATTGCCAATTGATTTAAAATACTTCTGTATGAATGAAGGCATTGGTTTGTACATTCAAAAATACACTGTGATGCGTAAGCGAAAAGTGTTTTTTCCTAAAACCAATTTAGAAAGTGATTTTTTCAATCTGATTCTAAACCACAAAACAGAAAAGTTTTTATTTCCTTGTTCCGATATTAGAAAATCAACCATTCCAGATTTCTTCGAAAAGAATAAATTGCAGTTTGTAGAGAGCATCATGTACAAAACAGTGTCTGCAGATTTGAGCGATTTAGAAGATGTGTTTTACGATATCATCGTGTTCTTTAGTCCAGCAGATATTAAATCACTCTACGAAAACTTCCCTGATTTTAAACAAAATAAAACACGCCTTGCAGCCTTTGGCGAAAGTACCCACCGTGCAATCGCTGAAAAGGGTTTGGTTTGTAATATTCCTGCCCCAACAAAAGAATTTCCATCCATTGTATCTGCGATGGAAGCCTATATCAAAAAGGTGAATTCCTAAACCAATAGATAAGTTAAAAATATTAGAAATAGCTAAAGTTTACTTTGGCTATTTTTTTTTGCCAATACTTTACCAATCGAAAATATTATTTTCTTAAAAAAATGATGAAACGAAAGAAATGGAATTTATTACAGAAGGTTTAAGACAACATCTGGAATCACAGATAGTAACAACATACCCAAAGCACAAATCATTAATAATAATTTTTGAGTAAAACCAATTTCAATTTTGCCATCCTCAGCAGCGCCCTCGCCAAACATAGGAATGATAATTTTGAAATAATAGTAAACGCCAATTAAAGAAGTGATGATAGCAATAACCACCAACCAGATAAAACCATTGCTTACAGCTGTAGTAAATACTAAGTATTTGGCAATAAAGCCTGCTAAGGGTGGAATACCCGCCATAGAAAGCAAGGCAAGTGTCATTGTGCCAGCAAGCAGAGGATTGCGCTTAACAAGGCCTTTGAATGCACTTATTTCTTCGCTGCCATTGCTGTGTTGCTTTACCATTTTAAATACGTTAAATGCTGCAATACTAGAAATGCTATAAACCAATGTATAATACAAAAGGATATTGGCAGTATTGCTCTTCATGGTTAAGATGGTTACCATCATAAAGCCAGCATGAGAAATACTTGAGTAAGCCAACATGCGCTTGGCATTGGTTTGCACTGCTGCGGTGATATTAGATATAATTAAAGTAGCTGCAGCGATAATACCAAAGATAAACAGATACTCTTTTTGCATGTGCAAGAAAGTAGTACTAAACAAACGGTAGAAGGCGGCAAAAGCAACAGTCTTAACAACAGTTGCCATTAATGCCGTAATATTGGTAGGTGCGCCTTGGTAAACATCTGGTGCCCAAAAATGGAATGGTGCAGCCGATACCTTAAACGACATAGACGCTAACATTAAAAGCATGCCTGCAAATAGGAGCGGACTCACCACTTGATTGTTTTCGATAAAACTAGAGATGGCTGCCGTATTAAAACTACCGGTACTGCCATAAATTAATGTAATACCAAACAATAAAAATGCAGAAGCAAATGAACCTAATAGAAAATATTTAAAGGCGGCTTCATTCGATTTGATTTTCGTTTTATTGCTGCCAACTAATACAAATAAAGGAATAGATAATATTTCGATGCCTAAGAACAACATCACCATATTGGAATAGGAAACCAATAGAAAACCACCTACAAGCATGAATAACACCAATGCATAGTGATCGGAGAAATTATTATCGTCTTTAAAATAATCGGAGGCTGAAATAAACCATAAAATAGTGGTAATTGAAAATACAATCGTAAAAGCCAAAGCGAAATTATCCAATAACAACATGTCGTATACAACTTCGTTGTTACCCCAGTCGGCAATGCACAAACCTATATTCGCCAATAAGCCCAAAAGAACAATTGGCATCATGAGTCTTCTTAGGTTAAATAGACCAGCAGCCAATGCCATTACACCGAGTCCTGATATTAATAATAGTTCTTTCATTTAATGCCTTCTAATAAAGTTGTTACTGCGTTCTCTGTGATATCTAAAATTGGTTTTGGATATACACCCAAGCCAATAATTAAAACCACAATGATTGTTAAAGATATTTTTTCTTGATGATCAAGTTTTGGTAGTGATAGAATATGCGAAGAGGTTTCTCCCAACATCATTTTTTGGAATGAACGGAACATGTAAACAACCCCTAAAATAATGCTTAAACCTGCAACCGAACCTGCAATTGGGTAGCTTGTAAACAAACCTAGAATTAATAAAAATTCGCCTACAAAACCAGTGGTGAATGGCAAAGCAACCACACTCAATATAACGATAAAGAACATGAATGCGAAGCTCGAATCGATGGCGCGAATACCACCTAATTTGCTCATTTCAGAAGTGCCCGTGCGTTTGTAAATGATGTCATAGGCAATGAATAAACCAACGGTGTTAATACCATGGCTTAACATTTCAATTAAACTACCTTGTATACTTTGAATATTGCCTGATAAAATACCTGCCGAAATCAAACCAATGTGCGCTATCGATGCATAAGCTATTACGTATTTAAAATCTTTTTGTACAATCGAAATACATGAAGCATAGATGATGCTGATGACAGAAAGCGTAACACCATAATGACCATACTCTGCAATACCTGCAGGCACCATTGGTAATACCCAACGAATCAAGCCATAAGTCGCCATCTTGGCCATAATGCCTGATAACATCATCACACCTGGCGTTGGTGCTGTATAATAGGTAGAGGGTTGCCAACTATGGAATGGTATAATTGGCATTTTAACAGCGAATGCTAAAAAGAAAGCTGCGAATACAAGGCCTTGTTCTGTAACGGATAATAATCTTCCAGCTTGGTACAAAGCTTGGATATCAAATGTTCTGCTAGCTTCTGGCATTTGAAGGTAAACATATATCAAAGCCAATAGCATAAACAAACTACCGAAAAGGGTATAGATGAAGAATTTAAATGTTATTTTCTGTCTGTTGTCGCCACCCCATACTAATATGATAAAATAAATTGGGATTAAGGATAGTTCCCACATGATGTAAAACATAAATCCATCAGTAGTAGTAAACACACCAATCATGGCAGTCATCATCAACATCATTAATGCATAAAGGATGTGTGCATTATTGTATGTTTTGTTAAAAGAAGAAAATACGATGATTGGTAAAAGTAAGGCAGAAAGCACAACCATCAGCATGCTGATACCGTCGATAGAAAAGCCAAAGGAAATACCTAAGCTAACAATCCAAGGATAATTGACAGTCATTAATTGGGAAGCATTGCCTTGCTGTAACATTAGCATAGCTGCTACTGCAACACCTAATTCTAATAAGGCGCCACCCAAGGCAATTGTTCTCGCTAGTTTGTTGCCAGCAGCGATTAAAACAATGGCTGTAAATAAGGGTATTAAAAGTAATAATATGGTGAGCATGTTGTCTTAAAAAATAAAGAGTGATAACATTAAAATGATTGCAGCAACAATAGAGATGACATAATAGCCAATGTTGCCACTTTGAATAAGTCGTATGGTTTGACCAGCACTGATGGTTATTTTTCCAACACCATTCACAATGCCATCAATGAATTTATGGTCGACGCTGTTTTGTAAGAAATGTGAAAATTTATCCAAAGGTTTTGTAAACACTGCGGTATAAAATTCATCTACAAAATACTTGTTGTAAATTAGTTTTTTTCCTGCAGGCAATGGGGCATGTTCATTGGCAGGTAAAGTTTCTTTGATAATATAAACATTGCGAGCAATCATGATAATTACTACAATGATAGCGGTTGTTAAACCCATTAAAATAAGTTCTGTGCTTAATTCCATTTTGCCAGTAGTGGCGCCTAACACAGGACTTAAGAAATGGTCGAACCAATTGTGAATGCCTATGCTTTCACCTAATGCGTGAGGGAAGCCAATGAATCCAGCGATGCATGCAAAAACAGAAAGGATTACCAATGGAATGGTCATGGTAGCAGGCGATTCATGCAAGTGGTGTTCTTGTTCGTGGGTGCCTCTAAATTTACCATGGAAAGTTAAAAACAACAAACGGAACATATAGAAAGCAGTCATTATAGAAACCAATAATCCGATTACAAAATAAATTTGATTGTATTCAAATGCTTCGGCAAGTATTAAATCTTTACTGAAAAAACCAGCCAAAGGTGGGATACCTGAAATAGCGAGTGTGCCAATTAAAAATGTTTTATACGTAATGGGCATGTGTTTTTTCAAACCACCCATGTGACGGATATCTTGTTCGCCACCCATGGCGTGAATTACACTACCAGAACCAAGGAATAATAAAGCTTTAAAGAAAGCATGGGTTACCACATGAAATACAGCTGCGCTATAAGCACCAACGCCTAAAGCTAAAAACATTAACCCCAACTGACTGACAGTAGAGTAGGCCAATACTTTTTTAATATCGTTTTGGAATAATCCAATAGAAGCACCTAACAATGCAGTTGCGCTACCGATAATTGCCACAAATTGCATGGTTTCTGGTGTCAATGAAAACAAAATATTGGTTCTTGCCACCATGTAAATACCTGCAGTCACCATTGTCGCAGCGTGTATCAATGCAGATACGGGTGTTGGTCCTGCCATGGCATCTGGTAACCAAGTATACAATGGTATTTGAGCGCTCTTACCCATTGCACCAACGAATAAACAACATGTAATTAATACGAGTGTCGATTGGTCAACAAAAATACTAGAGATATAACCTGGTGCAAATAATTGTGTGTAATCTAGGGTATGGTAATTAACAAAAATAAGACACATGGCAATTAAAAAACCAAGGTCACCGATACGGTTCATAACGAAAGCTTTTTTTGCAGCATCATTGTTCTTATGGTCTTTATACCAAAATCCTATGAGCATGTAAGAACAGAATCCGACACCTTCCCAACCAATAAACATTACTAAGAAATTATTTCCCAATACTAAGATGAGCATAAAGAAAATAAACAAATTAAGGTAAGCAAAGAATCTTCTGAAGCCATCGTCATCTTTCATATAGCCAACAGAGAAAATATGGATCAGGAATCCAACGCCAGTGATAACAAGTAGGAAAATAGAAGATAAAGGATCTGATAAGAAAGAGAAAGAAGCCTTGAAGCTACCAGCCGAAATCCATTCAAATAATTTCACTTCAACAGGATGGTGGTGCGAAGCTTGAGAGAAAAATATAAGTAAAGAATCTACAAAACTTAGAAATACACCAGTGCAAGCAAAAATGGCCGTGTGCTTTTTTGTAAGACGTCTGTTCAACAATCCGATAAGTGCGAAACTTAGTAAGGGAAAGAGGATAATTAATTTTACGAGTTGTTCCATTGTATTATTGTCTTTTCTATAAAATTATTTACCATTTTAATTCGTTTAAAACTTCCGTATCCGAAGTGTTTGCATTTCTATAAATCATTATCAAAATGGCCAATCCAACGGCTACTTCGGCCGCTGCAACTGCCATGATAAAAAATACAAAGACTTGACCATTGCTATCGCCTAAATATCTTGAGAAGGCTACCATTAAAAGATTCACCGCGTTTAACATTAATTCGATGCACATAAACATGATGATGGCATTTCTACGCATCATTACACCTAATGCGCCAATGCAAAAGAGGGCAGTACTTAATATAATATAGTAATTGAGTGGTATGCTGTTGATTGCTTCCATTTTAGTTTAAATCTTTTTTTGATAAATAAACGGCACCAACCATGGCTGCCAAAAATAATATAGAGGATACTTCGAAAGGCAATAAGAATTCTTTGAAGAGCACCTTTCCAAGTGTTTCAACAGAACCAATGCTAGGGTCGGCTGCTGTTACCACTGTAATTTCGGTGCCTTTAAATGCAGCCACCAGGGTTAGCATCAACAAACCTGCAGCAATCACAGCAATGAACTTAATCAATGGTTTTTTATGCGGTTCTGTTTCCTTGTTTAAGTTTAACATCATTATCACATATAAGAAAAGTACCATGATGGCACCAGCATATACAATGATGTGCACTGCCGCTAAAAATTGGGCACTTAGTAAAAGGTAATGCCCAGCAATTGCGAAAAAAGTAACAATTAAAAATAAAACACTGTAAACAGGGTTTTTGGCAAATACGACAATCGCTGCACTTAGCAATGCTAAGAACGAAAGGAACCAGAAAATAATTAGTGTAATACTCATGAATTTTGTTGCGAATTACGGCCTTTTGAAAGTTTGTTTGTATAAATTATATCCACTTGTTTGAAGCGTATTAATGACGGCTAAAGGTTTTGGTAACCTTGTCCAAAAATGTTAAATTGTGTTTGTGTTTTTTATCCTTCTTGAATTCCAAAACTGCAGGTGTTTGTCTTTTGGTAACATCTACTGGATTGGCAACAGTTTCAACTAATTTGTCTTTACCATAAACAAATTCATCGCGTTCGAAACTACTTGGAACAATTCTATCAGTTAAGAAAATAGCTTCTTTAGGACAAGCCTCTTCACATAAGCCACAGAAGATACATCTTAACATATTGATTTCATAGGTCGATGCATATTTTTCTTCGCGGTATAAATGCTCTTCTCCTTTTTGTCGTTCGGCAGCTACCATGGTAATGGCTTCAGCTGGACAAGCAACAGCGCAAAGTCCGCAGGCTGTGCAGCGTTCTGCACCAGCTTCATCAATCTTTAAGACGTGCTGTCCACGGTATACGGGTGCAAAAGGACGGGTTTGTTCAGGATAACGCACCGTCGCTTTTTTCATAAATATATGTTTAAAGGTAATAATCATCCCAGAGAAAATAGCCGGTAAATAGGCTTTCTCCATGAGGGTCATTTCTCTTTTTACAACTTGTTTACTTTTATTCGTTAGCATAATATTAGTTGGCAATTGGCAGTTTGCAGTTGGCAATATTTAATGTCGATTTCATATCAATCCTTTTAGTTCTTTTTAATAATTGTTGTATTGCTGCTAGTGTATTTTGAAGGATTTAAAATCATATGATTCAATAATCGCCCAATTTCAGCAGAATGTAAATTTAATTCCTTGAATTTATTTTTATCAATATAATTACAAGCTAATGCAAAATCAAACCATACTTGGGTTTCTGTATTTTCCATATCTGCATCGCTTATTTTACTTATAAAGTGGTTTTCGTATAATCTTTTTCTGTAGCCTTCACCCAAATTTGAACATACCGAACGAGAAGATCTTCGAATTTGACTAGTCAAAGACCATTTTTCCTCTTCAGGAAACGCTTTTGATATTTCGTAAATATTCATTGCTTGTTCAAATGCTTTTTTATAAACGGTCAAATTTTTAAAGTCTGACATTTTTATTGGTTCTTCTTTCTTCTCTTTTTTTGTATTTTTTTTTTGCCAACTGCCAATTGCCAACTGCCAACTGCCTATATTTTCCCCATGCCCCACATTACCAAACCTGTTACAAAAATATTCGCTAAGGCTAGTGGCAATAATACCTTCCAGCCTAAGGTCATTAACTGATCGTATCTAAACCTTGGAATGGTCCATCTTACCCACATGAAGAAGAAAATGAAGAATAATACTTTCCCAAACATAAATACAGTTTGTACGATACTTAAAGCATTGCTTGATAATCCCAAAAGTTCCGCAAACCAATGTTGGTATGGGAAATTATAGCCACCAAAATAAAAACATACGATAACAGCAGATGAAATAAACATATTGATGTATTCTGCAAATAAGTAAAAACCTAATTTCATAGAAGAATACTCTGTGTGGTATCCACCCACCAATTCTGTTTCACATTCTGGTAAATCAAAAGGTGCTCTGTTCGTTTCTGCAAAAGCACAGATGATAAATATTAAAAAGCCAAGCGGCTGAATAATAATATTGGCCCAACCTTCATCTTGTTGCACTACAATTTCGTTTAAGCTTAAGGTACCAGTGGTCATTACCAAAGCAATAATGGCCAAGCCCATTGCAATTTCATAACTAATCATTTGCGATGATGCTCTTATTGCTCCAATTAAAGAGAATTTATTATTTGAAGCCCATCCACCAATCATGATACCATAAACACCCATGGATACAACACCGAAAATATAGAGAATGCCAATGTTTAAGTCGGCCACTTGTAGCGTAATTACTTGGTCGCCAATTTTAATTGGTCCACCCCATGGCACCACAGCACCAGTCATTAATGATGTTAATAAGGCGATACATGGTCCAATAATAAACAACCACTTGTTAGATAAGGCCGGAATCAATTCCTCCTTCATGATCATTTTTACACCATCTGCCAAAGGTTGCAAGAGTCCAAAAGGACCCGCTCTGTTCGGACCAATCCTATCCTGCATGATAGCAGAAACTTTACGTTCAGCAAATGTAGCATACAATGCAACAAGCAGTGTAACAACAAAGAGTGCTATAACGATGATTACTTTTATAAGTAGAGGTTCCATTAATTATATGAAAAGAAAGTTATGTTTATTTATGAAGATTATTGGGATCTAACGCGCCTGTACCTAATTCTACTTTAATACCATGTGGCACACTGCCCATCATTTTTAAAGTATCCGCTTTGATATTTCTTAGAGTGGTTTCGTAATGGTTAGCAGAAATAACTGAGTGTCTATCTATTTTACTTGGGCCTTCAATGGTCCAATCAGAAGTATTCTTTTTGTCGTATCTACATTCATTGCAAATCCATGCAGTAGAACCATCGGCATTGTCCTCAACTTCGCCCCATTGGTCTTTTCTTGCAGTTACTCTTAATACCTCTTCACCTTGGTACCACAATCTTACGTTGCCGCAACATTTTGTACAATCTCTATGTGCATCTACTGGTTTTGTAAACCAAACACGGCTCTTAAATCTGAAGGTTTTATCGGTTAATGCACCTACAGGACAAACATCAATCACATTGCCAGAAAAATCATTGTCAATTGCTTTTTCAATATAAGTAGAAATTTCGGCCACTTCACCTCTATTAATTACCCCATGACAACGGCCATCCGTAATTTGATCGGCCACCTTCACACATCTGTAACATAAAATGCAACGGTTCATGTGCAATTTTATTTTGTCACCTATATCGGTGGGTTCAA
>CANFUB010000034.1 GCA_947450015.1 Bacteroidota bacterium
ATCGATGCCTCCCAAATCGCGCAAATGATATGGTACATCTGCGATGGCATTGACAACCGTTTCAACGATTTTCCAGTGATGAACCACAGAAATTTCAAAGTTTACAAATGCCATGCACCAAGCGGAGTTGACATGGTGTTTTTGCATAGCAATTTGACAGGCCGATGGTGGTTGCAGATTCCAGAAAAAAATGGCAGTAAAAAGACCGCACCTAAATTCATTGGGTGCAATGAATCGGATTTTGAAATTGCGCGCGAGGGCGATGTGCCTGAAAAATGGTTTAGAGCCGCAGGACCAACTTTATAACAAAGATTTAAACATTTGATAATCAGAGCATATTATTCTAATAACAAAGTTAGAATTGAAAACCTGAAATGTGTCAATAGTTGATTTTTTTTTACCAAAACTGCTTGTTTAATATAAAATTTCGTGTAGGTTTGCCTTTGCATGAAAATAGGAACTATTAAAGAGACCAAAGCAGGCGAAAACAGAGTTGCTTTAAGTCCAGATGTTGTTAAAAATTTTATTAAACAAGGTTTTGAATGTCTAATAGAATCCGGTGCAGGCATCGGTTCTAACTTTTCTGATGAAATATACACCGCTGCCGGTGCTACAATCTTGGGCTCTGCCAAAGATGTTTGCAGTCAAGCGGATATTTTAGTGAAAGTAAATGCACCCAATACAGAGGAAATTGGACAATTAAAAAATGGATCAAGCCTTATTTCATTTATTTACCATTTAACCAATCCTGAATTAATCGATCAGTTAAACGCCAAAAATATTTCGGTGTTTAGCATGGATGCCATACCGCGTATCTCAAGGGCTCAAAGCATGGATGCCTTAAGTTCGCAAGCCAACTTAGCAGGTTACAAAGCAGTTTTGTTAGGTGCACATCACTCTGCAAGAATTTTCCCAATGTTAATGACAGCTGCAGGCACTATCTCACCTTCTAAAGTTTTAATTTTTGGTGCGGGTGTTGCAGGTTTGCAAGCCATTGGTACAGCCAAGCGTTTAGGTGCTGTGGTAGAGGTTACCGATATCCGTCCTGAAACCAAAGAACAAGTGGAATCATTGGGTGGCAAATTCATAAGTTTCGATACTGGAGATGTGAAAATCGAAGGTGGTTATGTAAAAGAAGCTGGTGAAGACACACTAAAAAAACAAAGAGAAATATTAACCAAACATTTGGCAGCTGCCGATGTGGTGATTACAACTGCACTCATACCAGGTAAAAAAGCACCAATCTTAGTAACCGAAGAGATGGTGAAAGTGATGAAACTAGGCAGTGTGATTATTGATATGGCCGTTGAACAAGGTGGTAATTGCGAGTTAAGTGAAGCGGGTAAAGTAGTGGTTAAGCACGGTGTTAAAATTGTAGGCGAAACCAATTTGCCTTCTTTGTTATCACAAAATGCGAGTGAGAGTTATTCAAAAAATATTTACGCTTTCTTAACGCATTTGGCTACTAAAGATGGCTTGAAATACGAGATGGAAGAAGAAATTACAAAAGGAACATTGATTTGTAAAGAAGGAACCAAATTGAAATAACATTCAATCAAAAAATTTAAAAATTTTAAAATATATAAATGAATACAATAATAGATTATATAGCAAACAATCAATTGATGATTTACTTGGTCATTTTGATGATTTTTGTAGGAATTGAACTGATAGAGAAAGTACCATCTGTACTTCATACTCCCCTTATGAGCGGAGCGAATGCCATACACGGTGTGGTGATTATTGGTGCGATTATTATCATGGGTGAAGCAGAAAACATGTATGCTACCATCCTTGGATTTATTGCAGTAGTGCTAGGAACCCTTAATGTTGTCGGAGGTTTTGTAGTTACCGATAGAATGCTAGAAATGTTTAAAAAGAAAAAGAAGTAAAACGAACTAAACTAAATGAATTTTTTACAAATTATATATCTCATTGCCTCATTAACATTCGTTATTGGAATTAAAATGCTGGGCAAGCCCGAAAGTGCTCGCAGAGGTAACCTGATCGCAGCTTTTGGTATGACCATCGCGATTTTCGGTACGATCTTTTTATACGAAGGCATTAAAACATCTAACTACATTTGGATATTTGGTGGTTTAATTGTTGGAACTGTTATCGGTACCCTTATGGCCAAGAAAGTTAAAATGACTGGCATGCCGCAAATGGTTTCTTTCTTTAACGGTATGGGTGGCGCTTGTGCTGGTATCATTTC
This sequence comes from Bacteroidota bacterium, assembly GCA_947450015.1. Taxonomy (GTDB): domain Bacteria; phylum Bacteroidota; class Bacteroidia; order NS11-12g; family UBA955; genus JABMMZ01. The sequence goes on from CANFUB010000034.1 coordinate 2,216, forward strand.
ATTGGTGGAGTTCGACCACATTTTGCATACTGGTCCTTTTACAGATGCAGACCCTGTTAAATTGGGCATCATATTTTTAGGACTTGTAATTGGTTCTATCTCATTTGCAGGTAGTATGATTGCTTTTGGCAAATTGGTTGAAAAAATCAAAGACAAAGTATTGCCTTTGCAACAAGTCGTAAACATTGGCTTATTATTGTTAATTTTAGGCATCGCTGCAGCTGCAACGCTTGGCTATATTACTACCCCTAATGTCTTATTTTTAATTTTAGCTTTATCTCTTCTATACGGTGTGCTTTTCGTTATGCCAATTGGTGGTGCCGATATGCCGGTTGTTATCTCATTGCTTAACTCTTTTACAGGAGTTGCCGCAGCCATGGGTGGTTTCTTGTACGATAATAAAGTCATGTTATTTGGCGGTATCTTGGTTGGTAGTGCTGGTACACTTTTAACAGTGGTAATGTGTAAGGCCATGAACCGTTCTCTTACCAATGTATTGATTGGTAATTTTGGTGGAGGCAGCAAAGATGCTGGCGAAGGCAAAGCGATTACGGGTTCAATTAAAGAAATTTCAAAATCAGATGCTGCTGTATTAATGAAATACAGTAAGAAAGTGGTAATCGTTCCTGGCTATGGTTTAGCGGTGGCACAGGCACAGCATATTTGCCACGAGCTAGAGCAAGTTTTAGAAGACGAAGGTGTAGAAGTTAAATATGCGATACATCCTGTAGCAGGTCGTATGCCTGGCCATATGAACGTTTTATTGGCCGAGAGTAATGTTAGTTACGATAAACTTATTGAGATGGACGATATCAACCCAGAATTTAAAACTACTGATGTGGTATTAATTGTTGGTGCGAATGATGTTGTCAATCCTGCTGCTAAAAACGATCCTAGCAGTCCTATTTACGGCATGCCAATTTTAGATGTTGAAGATGCCGCGCATACCATTGTGATGAAACGAAGTATGAAAGCGGGATATGCAGGTATCGAAAATGAATTGTTCTTCAGTCCTAAAAACAGCATGTTGTTTGGCGATGCTAAAAAAACATTGACTGAATTGGTGAGTGAATTGAAAAGTTTGTAAGCCCCATTCGCAATGAAAAAAGGTTACCTCATTTTAACACTTTTCATTGCTAGTTTTTCATTTTATTTAGGTGCCCAAGAACAGTCAAAATGCAATCTGTTCATAGAAACATCTGTTTTTAGATTCAATTATAAAATAGGCAATGGTGCGGATTTTCTTTCCAATACCAAAACATCTTTACCCAATTATAATCACACTTTTGATGCCAATAACAGGGAGCGATATTTTCAAATTAAAAATGATACCCTATCTAAAAATGTTCAAAATTATGGGAGCAATTTAAGCGTAGTCAAAGATTTTAGAACTTTTACCATTGGCTTTTCCAAAACCAAAACACCATTCAAAAAACTGCACCTAAAGCATGGCTTTGGATTGAATTACGCTGTTGCTAATTGCGAAGTCGGCAATCTGTATAGCGATCATTTTATGATTTCTAAAAAAGATACTAATTACAATTTTTATCTACAACAGCGAGACTCTTCCTTTAACCTCATGGTACACGAGCAAACCAAACGCTTGGGTTTAGTCTATGATTTCTCGGCCATATTAAAAATTAAACCCGCCTTTCAATTGTCTTTTGGCATACGAAATTCCCTACATCTCAACTACAACGACAAGGTTTATGCAGAATATAAGGAAACCGTTTCTAGCACAGAATATTGGCGAATGATGGATTGTTTTCGGCCGGTCATTAATGTTGGTGATTTTCGTTTATTTCATGATGAAAAGCCTTTCGCTAGTTCAACCATTATAGAAAGAAAAAACCGACCTCAATTTGACATGTCGTTATATATTAAACCCGAATTTCTAATGGGAGAAAACAAGGGGGCAAGCCTCTACTTTCTGTATGGTATCGCTGTTACGAGTATGTACGGCAAACAATACGGCAAACACGGGCAATACAGGCCTACTTATGGCATCGGCATTACACAAAGTCTCTAATAAACAATTAACATGAATTATAATACGGATATTGTTGATGCACCAATCCATGAACCTAATTCAGATTACCATTACAGCGAAGGTTCCTATTTTCCACCTCAATTTAAAATTGTTGCAGTCTTTTTGGCAATTGCAGGATTAATACTTTGCATTAATTTAAACCTCATTGGATTCGTTTTATTGCCCTTATCAATCGCCATTTTATTCGCTAAAAAAGAATTAACCATTAGCTTCTCCCTATCTAAATACAGACATGCCATAAAAATTTTTAAATTTAAATTTGGTGCTTGGGAACCGATGCCGAAGGTTGAATATGTATCTATATTCAGTGGCAAAAAACGACAAGATGTTGCTGTAGGCCCTATGACAACCTCCACCGCCTACAACGAAATGGAGGTGAATTTGGTATACAATAAAAGTAAACGCTTAACTGTTTTCGAAACCAGCGATTTTGCTAAAGCATTTCGCATCGCCCAAACTTTTGCGACCCAATTAGATTTAAAAATTTATGATGCCACCAAACGCGAAGGCGAGTGGCTTACTTAATTTTTAATTAATTTTTCATTTAAACTCCAATTCATTCCAACAATTTTAATAAAATACAAACCCTTAGGCAATTCACTAATATCAAAGTGAGAACTGTTACATACGTCAATTTGCTTGATACATTCACCTAGTATATTATAAAAATAAAGGGTTATATTTTCTTGACTCAAACCATCTATTTGAAAAGCACCATTTGTTGGATTAGGGTATATTTTGACCTGCCTTTGGGCAGTCATTTCTTTCACACTTAATAATTTTATATCACTGATACATCTAACTGAGTAAGCATTTCTAGTAGGTCGAAAGCCACTATTTATTGTATTTGATTCATCACTCAAACTACGTCTTAAGGCTTGTTGAAATGCATCCCCATTTGTCGCCCACCAAAATCCATAATTGTAAATTTGTGGATGATTGCCATCGGCATAACGGAAACCTCCTGGCAAAGCACTAAAACCACTATTATTACTCCCTTTACCATTCTTCCAAAAATATCGTGAGGTGTCTTTAAGAAGTTCTCCAATTATAGTACCTCTGTCACTTTGCGAAGAAGTGTCCACGGTATTGTCGAGAAAAATTTCCAATAAATTCCAGTCTTCATTACTAGGGACATGCCACCCTACTGGACAAATCCTACGAGGATCACTTACAGCAAACCAGTTATACAGAGCCCCAAAAACACTTGCATTTTTTACAGAGTCGTTATCAAGATAACAACGTGCACCTTCCATTTCCATCGACCAAATTGCATTATCCTTAATGTTTGTAATTAAATCACCATTGTTGTAATGTAGCGTCTTCAAATTTTCAGACAACCATAACTGCGTTCCGATTTTAACCGTTTTATAAGCGTTGCTATCAATATCCTTTACAGTTGATTGCGATTGACCATCCAAAATAACTAATCCAGTTAGGAATATGTATAGTAAAATTGACTTCATTAAATAATATATTGATTGTTAATTAAATATCCTAGTGTAAAATTAGCGTATTCAGAATTAATTACCTAAATAAAGGTATTTAATTACTCAAAATTTACAAATGGAACTACCATTCTTCGTAGTAGCCATAAATTTTTAAACAATTTAATACTCATACATAAAACTAAAGTCACAATGGTCGAGAGTATTCGAGACGTTGGAATTATTGGTGACAACAAGCGTTTGCCAACATCTAAATTTAAAAATTTATGATGCCACCAAACGCGAAGGCGAGTGGCTTACTTAAAGACCCAATTTAATTTCTCACCCGTTTTCTATTGAGCATGTAGTTATCAATAGCAACTTTGCTAGTTAACCAATTCTTGCCTTCTTTGTATGCATCAATTTTACCTTGTCTTGCAAGCAAACTAATGTATTCTTTGCCATAAGGCATTTGTGCTTCTTCCAGTAAATTGGCAATCGGCAAGTAATCATCTGCACTGCCAGGCAATGCATTAATGTAAATATTTAATGTTCTTTCTAAAGCTTGACACATTAAGAGCAATAATTTATTGTACCGACCATTGTTCGCCTGATTTAAGGCATCGTAGTATTTTTTTCTATCGTTTTTTAATATAATGGCAGGCGGAAACCCTTCACTGATAAGCAAGAGATTCATAGCGAGTCGAACTGTTCTGCCATTGCCATCTAAAAAAGGATGGATATGAACAAACTGGTGGTGAAAAACGGTTGCTAATTCAATGGTATTTAAGCCATCAGGATTCTGCTGCACATAGTTTATTAATTGATCTAACAAATCAGGTAATTTAAGTGCATTGGGCGGCACAAAATTAGCCCCAGATATTCTGACTCCTGAATTTCTTAATTGACCTGCAAAATGATCTTCTATGCTATTCAAAACAATTTTATGTAGCGATAGGATATCACCAGCTTTTAACTTGTGATTTTTTTTTACAAGCGTGTACAAAAAATCAATGGCCTTGGCATGGTTATGTGCCTCGAAATGCTCGCGCAATGTTTTGCCATGGATGGTCATTCCATCTTCTAAGATGACTTTTGTTTCTCTTAAGGTTAATGAATTCCCTTCAATACTATTGGAGTTATAGGTCCATTCTAAATTTAAACTCTCTTTTATTTTATGCAAAGCAAGCGCTGGCAAGGGCCTACTTTTTTGTATTAAGTCCCTTTTTTCAATCAAGCGTTGATAGGTCAGCTTTAATTCCTCAGTATCTGTTAAATCTATTCGCACCACCACAAAATTAATATTTTTTCTTAATATCGTTTAATTTATTTTCTATTTATACCGATATTAACACAACTTAAACTAGAAATTATTCACTGTTGTTTGTCATGCCATTAAACCTTAAAATCTACTAACTTTGCAGCACCATGCAAATTATCAAACAACATTTCGAAGAAGCTCAAGGTGTTTTAACTACTTTTTTAGCCAATGAAAATAATTTTATTACCATCGAACGCGCTGCAGCAGCCATGGTAGAAAGCATTCGAAATGGCGGCAAAATTTTGAGTTGTGGCAACGGGGGTAGTATGTGCGATGCCATGCATTTTGCCGAAGAATTAACTGGCAGATACCGCAATGATAGACCAGCCTTTCCAGCCATCTCCATTTCAGATCCTAGTCATATGAGCTGTGTGGGCAACGACTATGGTTATGAATTTGTTTTTTCGCGCTACATCGAAGCACTAGGCAACAAAGGCGATGTATTGTTAGCCATTAGTACAAGTGGTAATTCTAAAAATGTATTAAGAGGCATTGAAGCCGCTAAAGAAAAAGGCATGGTAATTATAGGATTAACAGGCAAAGATGGCGGTGCAATGGCCGAACTTTGTGATTTAGAAATACGTGCCCCTTTCTCTGAATATGCCGACCGTGCCCAAGAAATACACATCAAAGTAATTCATAGCTTGATCGATTGTATCGAAAGAAACTATTAGAATTTTCCAGCCACAACACAACTTATTTTTTCTTTAATGCGATCACCTGATGGGTGTATACTTTCTATCATTACAATGTATAAACCAATGGCTGCTTTTTGCTGATTGTAATCGGTGCCATTCCAACTAACAAATCCTTCGGTACCAAGTGTTGCATTGTTGGTCCAATCTCGAATTAACCGACCCTCCATGTCAAATATTTTAATGGTTGTTGCATAATCAGGTTTTGGCAATTGATAGTTTAAAATCAATACATCTTCATACCCATCATCATCGGGCGAAACTGTTTTATTTTGCAAGGTAAAATATTGCCCTGTACCATGCACCCCAACACTTTGCGAATTTAAATAGCCAGGTGTTGCAAATCCTACAACCGAAGCAGCACTGTGCCAATTATCGCTAGTGCGACTGGTATTTGTAAAACTGATTCTTTCTAAACTCACCCCTTCCTTATCCGAAAGCAAAGGATAATGCCAATCTTCATTGTAAACAATGCTATCGATGACTTGACCTTTTAAATTTACCAAAAGTAAATTACCAACATCATCAGGCATGCTTGGCGTTTTATTAAAATCATGGTACAAAGCATCAGGATTTGTGCATCCATAGGCCATGCATATTTTATTGGTATTCTGACTTAATAATAAATATTGGTAGGGCTTCAAAATTAGTGGCGTACTGCTTAACTTTTCAATGCTTTTGTATTGGTTTTGCTCATCCAAAACTGCGATAAAATGTTTGCTTAAATCAAGTGCTTTGGCACTGTTATTATACAATTCTATAAAATCGTACCCACCACTTTTAGGGTTAAACAAAAGTTCGTTAAAAATGAGTTCGTTTTTGTTGGCCATAGAAGGCCATTGCAACTCAAATTGAGCACTGACAATTGCATTGCCCGCACAATCCTTGATGCCAGAAAATTCAAAATGATAAGTACTATCGGCCGAAGGTCTAAAATTAATTAACCACTCCATACCATTATAGAGGTTAACATACTTCTGAATTTTGACAGCACATGTTTTACCATCCTTCAATAGCGTAAATTGATTTGAATTGATACTATCAATTTCTTCATCAAATACTAAATGAATAACTGAATCATTGAGAGCCCAAGCCTTCAACAATTGTGGCACTTGATAATCACTTAAACCCAATTTAAAAGTTGAATTCGGCAGCCCTGGTGTACCACCTTTGGAGTCGTTACTGCCCATCCAATTGTTATTCCCCGAGCACACATTATTGAGATTAATCATCTCTAAACTCCATCCACCATTTTGTTTCTTCGGATCAAGGTACCAAGTATCATTATAGTTTATTTCATGTATCACTTCACCCTTTTGATTGGTTAACCAAACCCGGTCGCCCGCATTGTTTAAGGAGGGAATATTATACAAAACCATTATAGAATCGGGTGGCAAAATAGCATCTGGCAAAGGTTTTGGCCCCGATGCATCATGAACATTGCAGCCTTTCAATTGCAAAAATTGTTTTGAATGATTTGTAATCTCAATGTACTCTTTATCTGGTAAGCCTACTGGTGGATTGGGATCCACCATCAACTCGGTCATTAACAATTGATGCCAACTAGCAGTATCGGGCTTAGAATAGTAAAAAGATTGTATATGGTTCTGCATTGCATTGCCTGAGGTATCCTTTACTTTTTCGACTTTTAAATACTGTGGAATGTTAGGTATAAAAGGATATTGAAAATTTAAAACTACCCAGTTATTCTTTTCAGTATAAATCGATTTTGGATGCTCATTTGTTGCAGTCACTGTGTAATTCAATATTTCAACTAAAGCACCAGAATCACAAGGTTCATTAAAATGGCACCGCAATTGATTAGGACCCGTTAAAGCAAAACTATCCAACAAGGGTGCAATGCTATCGCGTATGATTCGACCAGCGTATAAATTATCAAAAAAATGTTTGTTTAAAAAGCTTGCGGTACTTTGTTTAATGCGCAGCCCCATATAGGATGCTGTTAAAAAGTCTGAATCAATTGCCATGCCTTCTGTTATAAGTAAACTGTTTAGCAATGGCATTCGTTGCAACACAAAAACACTGTTTTTTATGCGTTTGATTTGAAGCGTCCATTGATTATTACTGGTGTTAAGCACATTGTCTATACCATCAATCAATTTTACTTCTACACCGTTCTTTGTTTTGTAAAGGCTTACTTCATCGGTGGTACCGCCCAATCGAACAAAGTATCCATTTTTCATTTTTAACAAATTAAGAGAATCGGCCATAAGCACAAAATCTACATAGTTGAGCGAAGACGTATTAAACAATAAGCGTGTATCCAAGCGCCATTCCTCAAGCTTTTGTTGCTGGGTAGAAGTGCTAATATAGAAGGAAGCATTCAAAGTATTTGAATTACTTCTCAATTGCTTTTGAAGAGTTAAAAATGATGTGCGTTGACCTTCCCAAAGAGGCGCTGTAGTTAAATCTGAATCATCAAAATTGTCAGCAATTTGCGCATAGCCGTAATGCCCTAATAGTAGGCATAAAGTAATAAGAAGTGCTTTCATATAGTTTCATAATAGTTTTAGTTATTGAAACCACATATCACAAGCGTCAATGGTGTGTTGACCATGCCTTACAAAATCATTAATCTTTCTTTTCTGTTCGCTTAATTATTTTTTTAAGATTTTCAGATTTTAAAGGCTCTCTATCTTTGATATTGGTTTGTGTAAAATAATGATGTGCTGTTAAGAATTTAATTTGCAAATGGTTCCAAGCCATTTCATCCTTAACAACCCCTATGTGCAATAATTCCTCATATAAATAGTCACCTATCGTGAAAAAATCATCTCTGCCTAAGTAATCTAAATCGGCATCACAGATTATTTCTTCTAATTTGGTTTTTGGCTTTTGTGGCACTTTGGTGGCCATAATCAAACCTTCTATTATTTTTATTTGAGATGGCGTATAATCAAAATCTGGCAATACCTCCCTCGCAATTTCACAACCCTTTTCTTCGTGATTGGTATAGGTAGATAGAAAACCACAGTCATGATAAATGGCGGCAGTTTCTAATAAATCTAAATCCTCCTGATTGGTTATGCCTTCGCTTGCGGCAATGCGCATAGCTTGGACCTTAACATCTCTTACATGAGAAACCGAATGGTATAATAAATACTCAGGTAAATCGACCTTTAATTTTTCTAATATATGTTTAACCGCACCTTTTACTTGCATCAAAAAAAAATGTTATAATTCAAAAATACGATTTAAATAATACATATCAATTTCGCCTTTATTTTTGGCTTCTACTTTTCCACGATAAGTGTATTCAACCTTTGTTAATACCTCTTTAAAAGTACTTCCTGACAGGTTAATTTTACCTGGCTCACAATTTTGCTCCATGCGCGCAGCCGTATTAACAGTGTCGCCCCAAATATCAAAAGCGAACTTTTTAGCACCAACAATTCCTGCTACTAACGGACCTGTATGAATTCCTATACGAATATCAAAAAACGGTTGATTTTCTTTTCGCTTCTCTTCAATTAATTCCTTGATAAAATCCTGAATTTCAGTGGCTGCCTTTAAAACATTCATAGGATTATGGGTGGTTGTATCCGGCAATCCACTCACACATAAATAAGCATCACCTATGGTTTTAATTTTCTCCAGCTCATTGCGCTCCATGATATCATCAAAAGCCCTAAATATAAAATCAATATCCTCAACTAATTTCTTAGGTGTTACTTGCTCGCTTATTTTGGTAAAATCTTTAAAGTCGGTAAACATAACTGTTACCTTGTCGAAATACCGCGACTCATACTTACCGGTTCGTTTTAACTCTTCTGCTACCTCTTGTGGCAATATATTTAACAATAAATCATCACTTCTTTTTTTCTCAGTTTCAATCTCACCATTCTTCTGCATTAACAAATCTTGTATACCCTTTTTAACAGTGTACATTCTATAGAAAAAGGCCGCCAAAATGATTAAACCACTTAAGCCTAAAATTAAAAGATAATTAATTAAGGTTTGCTTCTCGATTTCATTGTTGGCCAATTCTTCATTCTTTTTGGTAATTTGCAATGAGTCCTCATACACTTTGGCTTGCAACTTTTGGGTTGCTAACTCTTGCATGGTGAGGGATAATTGGGTATTGGCTGTATTAATGGTTTGCGCTTGGATACTAATGGTTTGACGTTTATTTTCAATCTCCATTTGCTTGCGCTGAATTTCTAGCTTCCTACGTTCTAACTCTGATTTACTAATGGTTTTATCATTTTCGAGATTAACAATCTCATCCATTTTCTTCTTCAACTCCTCTTGTTCTCGCTGCAATTGCTCTTGCTGCTGCCTAATTACCTTTTCTTTTTCAATTTTTTCTAATCGCTCCTTCTCATCTCTATCATAATTGATTTCTTCGAGTTTGGCCTGTGAATTAATGGCCTTTAATTTATATTTGGCAGAGAGCATTGGTTTACCTGCATCGCGGTATAATATTTCCAATGCTTTGTATGATTTATACTTTCCGTATTCATACTTTACCTTTTCGGCCAAATCCATTGCACTTAGCACAATTTCAACAGCCCTTTGATAATCTTTTTTTTCCTCAAATGCCTTTGCATCATTGAGCAGTTTATTGATTTTTGCCGAGTCTTCTACTGTTACAGTATTGATATTACCGAAAACAGTTGCCCTTGAAGCCATAGGCACCAAAAACATAATAAGTAGAATGAGTATGTTAATATTCGTTCGTTTCATTTTCCAATCTTTTACGTGCCTTGCACAAACACATGGTAAAAGAAGTTAAATTTCTTTGAAAAACAAAATAAAAGTAGGGAATATTAGAAAGTAGCTTGCTAAATATTAAATGCTAAAGACTTAAACCACTTGCAAATTATTAAGATGCTTGTAGATACCATTCTCTTTTTGAATAAGATCGTGGTGCTTACCTTGCTCAGCAATAACACCTTTGTCTATAACAATGATATTATCTGCATTTCTAATGGTGCTTAAGCGATGCGCAATTACAATACTGGTGCGGTTTTGCATTAGGTCTTCTAAGGCTTCTTGTACCAATAATTCACTTTCGCTGTCCAATGCACTGGTGGCCTCATCTAAAACCAAGATGGCTGGATTCTTAAGAATGGCCCTGGCAATAGCAATTCTTTGCCTTTGTCCACCCGACAATTGAATGCCCCGCTCGCCAACAATGGTTTCAAATTTTTGAGGGAATGATTCTATAAATTGAAGGGCATTGGCGCGTTTTGCCGCTGCAACAACTTCTTCTTGATTCGCCTCTGGATTGCCATACAAAATATTTTCATAGATAGTACCACCAAACAAGATAACATCCTGTGGAACATAGGCTATCTGACTGCGCAAGTATTTTAAATCGTAATCGTTTGCATTTTTATGATCTATCAAGATACTACCAGCATCGGGTTGATAAAACTTTAAAATAAGTGCAGCTATTGTACTTTTGCCTCCACCGCTGCTACCAACAATGGCAATTTGTTCGCCTTGTTTTGCTGTAAAACTAATGTCTTTTAAAACTTGTACTTCTGTTCTGCTCGGATAACTAAAAGCAACATTTGAAAATACAATTTCACCATTTAAGCGAGGTAAACTTAAATTCACTTCACCATTGATTGCTTCGCCATCCATGGCCATTAACTCTCTTACCCTTTGAGTAGAACCTATGGTTTTTTGCAACTGACCAAACATATCTGCAAAACCACCCAAGGTGCCGCCAACAAAAATACTGTAGATTACAAAACTAATAAGCAAACCTACTTCCATAGTGCCTTGCTGTACCATGCCTGCGCCATACCACACCACAAAACCTATTGCACCAAAAACAGAAAATATAATAAAGGATATAAAAAATCCTCTGTAAACACCGCTTCTCAAAGCAAACTCAATCAATGAGTCAATGTTTTTACCATATCGGCTGCGTTCAATCGATTCACCAGTAAAAGCCTTTACAACACTGATACCTTGTAAGGTTTCTTGTACCACATTGCTACTCTCCGCCAACATATCTGTTTCTCTTCGGCTCATCTTTTTAATTTTTGCACCAAAAAACACTGCACTGATGGCAATTAACGGAACAATAGAAAGCATGATGAGCGCCAATTTCCAAGAAATAATAAAGATAAAACTCAATCCGATAATAAGGGTTAATAAACCTCGTAAAAACTCTGCAAGAACAAATGAAATGGTATCTTGTATTTGTCCAGTATCTGCAGAAATCCTACTACTTAAATCACCTACCCTTTGACTACTAAAAAAAGACATTGGCAACGAAATGATTTTGCCATACAATTGTTTTCTCAAATCTGCTGTAGCGCTTGTTCCTGCTTTGGTAAGCATGTATACCCTCATAAAAGAAAAAACAGTCTGAATAGACAATTGAATAAAGATGAGTAGGAGTACAAAATTCAATGACCAATGGACCTTTAATAACTCAACACTTTTACCCATGTTACCCATGCCTGGCATTACAGCACTAGCATTGGCTCCACTTACTGCATCAATCATTTTTCCCATTAAAAAAGGAAAGGCCATGGTACTAAAAGCCGAAAGGGATATAAAAATTAAACC
>CANFUB010000035.1 GCA_947450015.1 Bacteroidota bacterium
TTATAAGCATCAAGTCCATCCATTATTTCATTGGCCTCTTTGGATACTACACTGCTGCAAAATTTATCAAAAACATAATCGATGGCCATGGCATTCGGATGCGCTCCATCCGTTTCATAAAATCTGTAATCTCTTAAATCATCGTTCACCAATTCATAAGCTGGGAAATATGTTACATTATCGCCAAGCAGTTTATCAATGGCTAAATGCAAGGTGGCTTTGCTCACTGTATTTTCTGCAACACCATCTCTTAAATGTTTTACCGGAGAAACAGTGAATACTATTTGTAGCATGGGATTGATGGCTTTAAGTTGAGCAATTACCTTTTGCCAACACATCACAATCTCATCGACCTCGAGCAAACGCTTTTTAAATTGTTGACCTGCCACCTTGTGACAATTGGCTACCAATAATTGTTCGGGCAAAAAATGATATACCCAAGCCGTACCAAATGTTACAATGAGCCATTGCGATTCGCTTACATACTTTTCGAAGGCCTTCTGCTCATGGTTAATCGTAGCTAAAAGAATCTCTTTATTCGCATTTGAAAACTTCCCATGGTGAAACCAACTGGCCCATACATCATTGTTCTGAACGAGGTCATTCTCTGTATATGCTACCTGATTAAATTGTCTTGTAAAAGGCTCTGCTAAACTGAGGGGATTAAACACAATACCATTGGGATTTAACATGGTATTGAAATAATAATCGCTTAATTTTTTGCCTATATTTTCTGTAAAACACGACCCCATCAAAGCAATTTTATCTTTGTATTGTATGGGTTTCTGATACGGCTCAACTCTTATACCAAGTGAGTATCTGATCATGTTTTTTATAATTTAATTATTTCAATAATTCAGTAACAAACTCATCGCGCATATCGTAAAAAGCTTGGCGCAATGGTGTATTGCCATTGGTACCATAATTGACAAGGTTAATAAACATTCTGTTATTTTTTGTTGGAAAGAAATGTGAATCTCCACTGTAGCCTAAGTCTCTTCCACTATGACCAACACCCATATGGCCAAGGTTTAAATGTTTGTATTGTTGCAACAAACCAACGCCTAGATTACCTCTTTCATCATCACTGATCCATGTTTGCATGATGTCCAAAGACTGTTGATTTACCAATGTTTTATTGATAAACAGCGCTTTCATGAACTTATGCAAATCAATTACATTGCTATAAATACCGCCATAACCATTGCCGCTGCCAGTTACCAAATTAGAGACATTAACAATGCTGCCATTGTTATACAAATCGTAGTAACCTTGTGCAGTAAAACTTGGCAAGGCATCGTGGTGCGCATAGTATGTATTGGCCATGCCAACTTTATCAATCACCAATTCATGCATCCATTGTTGATGAGGCTTACCTGTTATGGATTCAATGCACATGCTTAAAAGCAAAGTATTGGTATTGCTGTAATCGCCTTCGGTGGCATTGGGTACATAGGTGAACACCTTGTCTTTTTTGTAGGCAAACTTTATCAATTCTTTACCGCTCCAATTTTTGTTGGGATTGTTCAATACAGATAGGTAAAAATCGCCATCTGTAATGATGTCGTAAATTCCCGAACTGTGCTGCATCAAATCGCGAATGGTGGCTTGATCGGCATTGGCGACATTGTCTATAATTTCTTTGTCTAACCACTTGCTAATTTTATCATCTAAATTCACAACACCGCGTTCGCGCAATTGCATTACAGCCGAACCAAACATCATCTTAGTTATACTTGCAACTTTGCTTACAGTACAAGGCTTAAAATCAATGTCCTCGGCTAAATCTGATTTGCCTATACTGCCTATCCATGTACCATTTTCATCTTCGAGTAATACTGCGATGCCAGGCAATCCTTTCTTGTGGTATTTTTCTAAGATGGCTTGAAAAACGACACGTTTCGGATGCTTGTAACTGCTATCTGCATAGTTGGCATTGCATGCTTCTGTTTTTTCAACAACGGCTTTTTTACAAGCAGCAAATATTAATAAAAACGCAATAAGCAACAAGCCTTGATAGGTTCCCTTAAAATTGAATTTATTTTGCATTGCTATCTCCTTTCTTAAATGCACTCATTGGCACTGTTACACCCACATGCAATACATTGTATGGCAACAAGGGCACATAACCTGGAACGAAAGGTGTTTGCAACATGTTTTGGTATCTTATAAAAGTTCTCCAACCAGCCGCATTAATTTTATAATCAACACCCATCGACAAGCTGATCATGCCTTGCGGACGGCTCTTCAACTTAACTTGATCCCAAGTACCATCACTGTTCATTTTGAATTGCTGTGTTGCTGGAATCATGTGTAAATATCCACCACCTAAAGCAATGCTTAGTCCTAAATTATTTCCTGCTTTGTAACGGTATCCAAATTCTGTATACAACATAATGCTTCGCTGAATAAAGCGGTGGCTGAAGTAACCTGCTTTAAATGTTTGCATCAAATTGTGTTTTGGTTTTTCTTTCCAATTAAAACCTGTACTAATAGTTATACCTGGGTGAAACTGACTGTAAAACATTTTCGAGAAGCCAGAAATCGGTTTGGCCGCAACAAAATTATTCGCAGCTATTCCCCAATATAACAATGGCTTCTTAGCGCCAAATGTCATCTGCGTGAACATGCAAACAATTATTAAAAGTGTAAAATTCCTTTTCATATTAAGGCAATGATAAAGTATTTTTTTGAATTTTCGTTTAAATCAATGCCTAATTTTCATCATCCTCTACGGCATCAATAATATCAGGATTGAAATCAGATTTAAGTTCAGAGTAATACGCTAAAACGCTCGACCAAAGGGCCAAAAAACCGATACCAGAAACCAATAATAATTGAGAAAAAGGATAATGTAAAATGCGCATCACTGCGCCAGAAACGATGGCTAAATTAGCAACTGTTTTTAAAACAGTCAGCCATATAACAACTGCCTTTGGCGCGCGTTTGCTCAGTTGCGATTTGTCTTTATTGAAAATATAAATTACAAACCAAGCCAACAACAGGGCGCTTGGTATGAGGCGCATAAAAGCACTAACCCTTAAATACAGTTCAGGTAAAATATTGAGTTCTAAAAACAGTAAAACAGCAAATGCAAGCCATAAAAAAACGGTTCTTAAAACTAACATGTAATGTGTTTAATAAAGTGGGAAACCTTGCATCATGCTATTCACCTTCGTTTTAATTTCTTTTAAACGGGTTTCATTGGCATGGTTCATCAATGCGTTGTCAATTAATTCTGCAATTACAGGCATGTCATTTTCTTTCATTCCTCTTGTCGTCATTGCAGGTGTTCCTAAACGCATACCAGATGTTACAAATGGTGAGCGGGTTTCGAATGGCACCGTATTTTTATTAATTGTGATATCACATTTCACCAACGTATTTTCAGCTAATTTACCTGTAATATCATCGCCTTTCGGACGGAGATCAATTAACATTAAATGGTTATCGGTACCGCCTGAAATAATTTTATAGCCTAAATCAACCATTGCTTTGGCAAGTGATGAAGCATTGGCTTTTACTTGTTTGCAATACACTTCGAATTCAGGTGTTAAGGCTTCACCAAATGCAACCGCTTTCGCAGCAATCACATGTTCTAAAGGACCACCTTGGGTGCCAGGGAAAACAGCACCATCTAAAATAGCACTCATCATTTTGGTTTCGCCTTTTGGTGTTTTTTGTCCGAATGGATTTTCAAAATCTTTGCCCATCATAATGATACCACCTCTTGGTCCTCTTAAAGTTTTATGCGTAGTAGAAGTTACAATATGGCAATGCGGCAATGGATTGTTTAACAATTTAGTGGCAATAAGTCCAGCAGGGTGAGCGATATCGGCCATCAACAAAGCACCAACCTTATCGGCAATTTCTCTTAATTTTTTGAAATCCCAGTCGCGGCTATAAGAAGAAGCTCCACAAATAATTAATTTAGGTTGTTCTCTAACAGCAATGGTTTCGATTTTATCAAAATCTATCATCCCAGTTGCTTCTTCAACACCATAAAAACTTGGTTGGTATAATTTACCAGAAAAATTCACTGGCGAACCATGTGTTAGGTGACCACCATGACTCAAATCGAATCCTAAAATTTTATCACCTGGATTCAAGCAACCAAGCATAACTGCTGCATTGGCTTGCGCACCACTGTGTGGTTGCACATTGGCCCACTCTGCACCAAATAATTGTTTTAAACGATCGATGGCAATTTGCTCAACTTGGTCGACAACCTCGCATCCACCATAATACCTTTTACCTGGCAAACCTTCGGCATATTTATTGGTTAAAACACTGCCCATGGCTTCCATGACTTGTTTGGTAACAAAATTTTCAGAAGCTATTAATTCAATGCCGTGTTGTTGACGTTGAAGTTCAAGTTGAATTAGATCAAAGATTTTAGTGTCGCGTTGCATAATAAGTGGCAAATATATTTGAAAGTTTCATATTTTAGGACAACAAAACGATTTTTAATACAATTGAATTTTTATCGAGGTGGCTTTATAAAACGCCTATTCAAATTAAATTAATACAATTAAATCCATAGAAAACGATAATTAATAGAATTTTGGGTAACAAAAACAGCATAATTTACGTTACTTTGTTACGTTGATACTTTTATGCCAACAAGATTTTTACTTTTAACACTCCTCGGTCTTTTGTTTTATGTTCCATTAAATGGTCAATTTTACCAATTAACTGGCAAGGTAAGCAACGCAAGTATGGAGCCTATGGCCTATGTCAATGTATCTGTAGTTGAAGACAAAACCATTGGTACAACTACCAATTTAAAAGGCGAGTACAGCATTAATCTTCGTACAGGTTCTTATGTTATTGTGTATTCATTTGTCGGCTATAAATCCATTAAAATACCTGTTATTATCAACAATAAAGGCATGGTACAAAATGCGATTATGGAACCAGAAAATCGCGAAATCAAAGGTGTTGTTATCAAGGGCAAACGTGTTGACCGTTCAGAGGAAATTATTAAAAAAGTGATTGCCAATAAACATATATACGGCAATGCTGTGCCCTATACAGTGAATGCATATATCAAAGCAAAACAACAAGAGAGTACCACAAAAAAGAAAAAAGACACCACCGAATTTTCAGAAAATTTAAACTTGGCTGAAATCTATATGACGCTCAACTATTCGCCCCCTCAAAAAATAAAAGAGGAACGCACGGGGGTTGATATCAGAGGCGACAAGGATGGCTTATTTTTCTTAACACATACCGATGGCGAATTCAATTGGTATAAAAATTTGGTAGAAGTGCCTGCCCTTTCTGCCTCACCATTTCTGTCGCCAATTAGCAATAGCGGATTGTATGCTTATAAATATAAAATGCTCGAAAGCTTTTATGTTGGCGATTACAAGTATTACAGAATAAAAGTTACACCTGGTGTTCTTGGCAATGCTTTGGTAAGCGGTGAATTGATTATCATGGATAGTTTTTGGTGCATTGCTTCTGTGCAGTTAAAACTTCCGAAATACCATTTGGTAGAATATGACCAATTTGAAATTAATCAAACCTATACTTTAAAAGACAGCAACTATTATTTAGAAAAACAAGAGTTCAATTATGTTGCCAAATATGGGCGTTCAAAAACAAGCGGGCGCACGGTGGTTTACTATTCCAATTATCAGTTTAAGCCAGCATTTAAAAAGAAATTTTTCAATAACGAATTAAGTAGCACTGCGCAGTTGGCTTACGAACGCGATTCAAATTTCTGGACCCAAATTCGCAAAGAACCCTTTACTACAGAGGAAATTCAATTTATTAGGAAAAGCGATAGCACCAAGGCCTTGCATTCTCAAAAGAAATGGCAAGACTCTGTGGATGCTGTTTATAATAAAGTAACATTAAAAAAACTTTTTCTAACGGGTCAAGGCAATTACAAACGCAGTGTCGAACGCTACTGGAGTTTTAAACCTTTGCTGTTTTCTTACACACCAATTTACATAGCGGGACCGCGCATCAATTATTGGGTGAGTTATAACAAAACTTTTAAAAATAAAAAAACAATCGATGTGTTTACCCGCGCCAATTATGGTTTGTATAACAAAGATCTCAAAGGCACAGTATCCGTCGGCAGGCTCTACAATCCATTCAACCGCGGCTATTGGACGGCATCTGCAGGTAGCGATTTTGGCATTATTAATCCAAATGATGCATGGATAGCCCTTTTTAGGAGAAGTAATTTTTATGTGCAGGATGGCGCTACTTTAGCCCACCGTGTAGAATTAATCAATGGTTTGTATTTAGGCAACGATGTAGAATTTACGAACAGGCGTTCAATCGCCAATTACAAATTTGACAAATCGGCCGATAGTGGTTCGTTATACGGCCTAAACAAGGCCATTGATTTCGATTACTATTTGGCTTTGTATGCGGGCGTCACCTTAAGCTATGTACCATTCCAAAAATACATTCGGGAACCCAATCAAAAACTTATACTCGGTTCGCGTTGGCCAGAATTATCTGTGCGTTATCGCAAGGGTATCAATGCGCTGGGAAGCACCATTGATTTCGACTATTTAGAATTTACAGCTGATCAAGAATTTAAAGTTGGTTTGGCGGGCATTAGCCGTTATAGAATTGTGTCTGGCGAGTTCCTTTCAAACAAAGATTTGCGTTTAATAGATTATAAATTTCAACGCAGGGCTGGCCCCATTTTCTTTACGAATCCTTTGTTTTCATTTCAAGGAATTGACAGTACTTATAGCACTATTAAAAGATTTTACGAGGCACATTATTTTCACCGCTTTAATGGCGCTTTATTGAACAAAATACCTTTGATTAAGAAACTCAATTTAATTGAATGTGTTGGCGGTGGACTACTTTACACCAAAGAACGCAACATGAAATATGCAGAGGTGTTTGTAGGCTTAGAAAAAGTTGTAAAAGTATGGAAGGAGCGATTCAAAATCGGCTTTTTTTATGTGATGGCGGCTAGCAATCAATACAGCTACACACCACAATTCAAATTCACGATTGAAGGTTACGATGCCCGCACCAATAGGTTCTCCTATTAGAACTCAAAGCACTTGCGTTTTCCATTAATATTTCCTCTTCTAGGGCGGCCCACTTTAAACGATGAACTTCTTTTTGAAGCGCCCAAAGTTGTATTGTATGTGATGCTTAAAAAGAAATATGAATCATTGTTCCAATAGTGACCTCTGATGCTACCAGGTGAGCTTAAAAAGGGAACAGTACCATTGCTTCTATCTGCTAATTGCGCAGCAACAGGACCTTTCATCTCGGCTAATTTTACTGGATCGGCAAAGAACCCACTCACATCGTCAATATAATCGGTTTTGGTTTTACGCATGTTTAATTCGAAGGCCAGGTATGACCCGCGACTTAATGCCATTTTATAACCTATACCTGAAGGAAACGCAATTGAATTCAATGAATAGGGTGATTTACCAGGAATGTAGAACTGCCCTTCAGTACCATAATCTCTTAATTGGTAAACCTTGCCATTCATTCTTGTTTTTGGATTGAAATGGAAGTAACCTACCCCACCAAATACGTATAAAAGTCCTGCCCCATTATTGAACCGTTTAATGTTGATTTCGGCCAAGGCATCGGCTTCGAAGATGTTGGTAAAGAAACTCAAATTACGGTCTCTTCTTTGCAGATTCACCGTGTATTTATCGTTGGCCGATAAACGGGCGTACCATAATTGAGATCTTAATGCGAAGTATTTCCCGAAATTAATTCTAGCGCCGGCAGTTAATCCATACCGTGTAGAAAGGATGTCCAAATCTTGGGCATCATTTGTACCTAGCGTGGGCTTACCGCCTAAATCCCCGAGAAAACTTGCAGTGCCTCCTCCAAAAAACAGATCAACGCTCTGGGCCTTGACTGCAATTGACGAAGCAAGCAGTACTAACATTGAAATGCACATTTTCAATGTAGTTTTCACTTTACTTTTTTTGTTAATTTTTAGCATGTGTGTTAAACCAAATTTTAATTTTTCTAAACTAATTTTTTAAGACTCCCTTCATTGAGTATTTATACTTATGAGTACTTATACCTATGATTATCAGCATCTTACATACAAACATACGACACAAAACTTAAAAACATAAATATTCTTAACAAATTACAATAAATAACTAATTTTCAGCCATTTAAAATATTTTTATATTTATTTTCGCCATTAAAGGGTCTATTTTGTCGCTTTTCAAAGGCGCCAAAGTGTGCTGTGCATCTATACTTTTAATTTAAAAGCATAAAATTAAAACAAATAAAACTGAATTCAAAAAAGAAAGTTGCAAATCGGCAGATTTATGTGCTGAACGGGATAAATACAAGAAATTTAGAATTAACCTGTAGGACTAAGGGCATAGGTTTCTTGCTTATTTATAAATCCAACGGTAATTAAATTAAAGTAAATTAGCTTGCCCAAACTGTGAACAATGCGATGCTTTTTAACATTTAGTGCATGCACAAGTTCGTGAAGGGTAGCATTAGGGACCGATTTTAAATGGTTTAAAATTTGATTTTCAAGAAAACTGTATTTAAGTACAGTGGTTGCATTGGCATTTTTTCTTTTTATGACTTGAAACATAACAGCACTTGCCAACAAACTTTTATCACTTACGCGGTTATAAACCCACCATTTGCCTTCTGTATCGCGGGCATAATAGGGTTTATTAAAGCCTTCGGGAATGGTGGCTTCAATAATTGTTTTGCCATCAATCTCATACTCTCTAAAATTAACATCAATGGTTGGCTTGCAATACATATGACCCGCTAATTCCAACATGTATTTTTCGTCCTCGCTCTTGATACCAGCCAAACTGCCATTATCGCGAACGCCAACTAAAAGTGTACCGCCTTTATGATTCGCAAAAGCCACTAAAGTTTTGGCGATTTTTGGCGCGTCAGAAATGGTTTGTTTAAAATCGAGTGTGCTACCCTCTCCATTTGCAATTAATTTTTTAATGGAATGTACTGGTGCCATGGCGTTTTATGGTTATCAAGAAACGTATGCAAGATAACTCATTTTATCAAAGTTGAAAACTTTGTTCGCTATGGTTTGAATTTCATCCGATGTAATCGCATCTAATTTGTGCAAAACTTCGGCTAAGGTTTCGAGTTCTTGTCCTTGTGCCAAGCTTTTTCCCATTAAAAGCATGAGGTTCATTCGGCTTTCTTCTGCCAAAACTATCTGTCCTTTTAACTGCGTTTTTGCTTGGTGTAACTGAAGGGTAGACAATTTTTTCTCCTTTAATTTTTGTAATTCTTTGTATACCAAGGCCACCGATTTGTCCAAATATTTTTTATCTGTGGAAAGATAACAATGGAACAAGCCCGTATCACTAAAAGCAGAATATCCACTTTCTACATTATAGGTATAACCATGTTTTTCTCTGATGGCCAAGGTTAAACGCGAGTTCATACCAGGACCGCCCAACAAATTATTCAAGAGCATCATGGGGAAACGTTCTTTGCTACTGTGTTTAAAACAAGTGTTGCCCAAAATGGCATGGCATTGCACATGTTCGGTTTCCTTGGTTTTATGCTTGGCTCTGTAGTTTTTAAACTGTTGCCTTTCGTCTATTTTGAAGGCTTTAAATTGAATGTTCTCTGTATGTTTTTCGGCCCAATCAATGATTTGTTGAAAAGGCAAATTGGTGCTGATACTTAATACAACATTTTTAGGATGGTAGTATACTTGGTGAAATTTTCTAAGATCGTTGGTACTAATTTTATTTAAACTTTCGATGGTTCCCAAAATATTGGGCGCCAAAGAATGGCCTTTGAAAACCATCTCTTGAAATTCATCGTAAATATTTTCCTCGGGAGTATCCAAGTACATGTTAATTTCCTCTGTAATCACCTTTTTTTCTTTGCTCAATTCTTTTTCAGGAAAGATAGAATTGAAAGTCAAATCGCTTAACAAATCCAAAGCGCGTTCGGTATACTCGCTTACCACCGAAGCGTATAAAACAGTAATCTCTTTGGTAGTAAAGGCATTCATTTCGCCACCTACAACTTCTAAGCGATTAATGATATTGAGGGCATTTCTTTTTTGGGTACCTTTAAACAACATGTGCTCAAAGCAATGGGCAATACCAGGTAAAGCTGCATCATCGCGTGCGCCTCCGTTGATGGTATAACCTAAATGTGTAACGGCTGTATTAAAGGCTTGCTTGTAGGCAATGCGCAAACCATTTTTTAAAGTATGAATCTGAAAATCTATCAATGCTGTTTATTTAAAATGACTGTAATTGAGGTAAAGTTTGATTGTATGCACTGATAAGATTTTGCATAATTTGTGCTGCTGGCAAAATTGATTTAAATGTAGCCGCAACTTGTCCGATTTCCAATTCGCCTTCTACCATATCGCCTTCGAACATGCCCTTCTTTGCTCTGCCACGACCCAACAATGTTTCTAATTCTTCTTTGGTTGCGCCATTCAATTCGGCTTGTTTAATGTTTTGGTAAAATTCGTTTTTTATTAAGCGAACGGGGGTTAATTGTTTTAAAGAAAGTTCTGTATCACCGTCGTTTAAATGGGTTATTTTTTCCTTGAAATTGGCATGGGCACTGCTCTCTTCGCTCGCTGCAAACAGACTCCCAACTTGCGCTGCATCGGCTCCTAAAGCCATTACAGCAGCTATTGCATGACCACTACCAATACCGCCTGCTGCGATTAATGGCAAATTGCAATTTTGTTTGATCAAAGGAATTAAACACAGGGTGGTGGTTTCTTCTCTTCCATTGTGACCGCCTGCTTCGAAGCCTTCGGCAACGATGGCATCGACACCACACTGCTCGCATTTTTTTGCAAACTTTACATTGGCTACTACATGTACCACTGTAATGCCATGGTCTTTTAAATGTTTTGTCCAAGTCGCCGGATTGCCCGCACTCGTAAAAACTATTTTAACACCTTCTTCGATAATAATTTGAATGTGTTTTTCAATATCAGGATATAACAAAGGCACATTCACACCAAAGGGTTTTGAAGTTGCTGCTTTGCATTTTTGGATGTGTTCGCGCAACACCTCTGGATACATGCTGCCACTACCGATAAGACCTAATCCACCAGCATTTGAAACAGCTGCGGCCAAGCGCCAACCGCTGCACCATATCATGCCTGCTTGAACAATTGGATACTGAATTTTAAAAAGTTCTGTGATTCTGTTTTGCATCAAAAGGCAAAATTAAGCAATTTATCACTATCGAAAGGTTGTTTTTGAATTTCGAATACGCATAGCCATATTGTTTAAAATGATACCTCCCGTTATCAATTCCATATTCTTATGCTGATTGCCTTGAAAATATTAATTTTTAAAATTTTCAAAAAATGTCGTTGTTTTGTAGTTCTATATAATATTAAACAATGAGTGATACAATAAATGGCGTAATGAGTGACTACAGTCACAATCTTGAAAAGTGTATTAACCACACCATCCATGAGTTCAACAATATTAGAGCGGGCAAAGCATCGCCTGCCATGTTAGACAGTGTAATGGTAGAATATTATGGCGCACCGGTACCTTTGAGTCAGGTTGCCAACGTTTCTTCGCCCGATAGCAGAACCATTTCTGTTCAACCATGGGAAAAAAATATTATTGGCGATATCGAAAGAGCTATTATCAACAGCAATTTAGGTTTTGCGCCAGGTAACGATGGCAATGTGATACGCATTACCATACCACCATTGACCCAAGAGCGCAGAATACAATTAGCCAAAATGGTAAAGCAAGAGGGCGAGAACAGTAAAATTGTTGCGCGCAACTACCGCAAAGACACCAACGAAAAAATTAAAAAACTTCAGAAAGATGGCTTGAGCGAAGACGAAGCAAAAGATGCAGAAGCCAAAGTGCAAAAACAATTGGATGCTACCATCGCCAAAATTGATGCTTTGGGTGTAGACAAAGAAAAAGAAATTATGACTGTTTAAGGTCAATTAAAAATTAAATTAAAAAGGTCCTCAAGACGAGGGCCTTTTTTTGTGCAAATGATTTTCAGATGAAATATAATATTAAATACTTATGTTGCGTTTAATGCATATGAAGTTCAAACTACTCGCCCTACTTTTTATTAGTGTGATACAACTGGAGGCACAAAACGAATTTGTATCTTTTCCTGATTGCAAAAAAAACACCGAATACATTGCATTAGAAAAACCCGAGCAGATTGAAAAATTCATCAAAAAGTCGAAAAAATATGGCGATTGTGTAGGGCTTAAAGTAGATACCAGAAACATATCTAAACAAGCCATTAGCCATTTCCTAGTGTTCTTAAAAACACAAACAGAAATTAAAACATTGGAATTGCGTTACTCACAAATAGATTCTATCGACTTCAATGCATTAGTGGCCTTGACTGAGTTGGAGAGTTTAGGATTACAGAATACTAGTTGCAATTACCCGAGTAAAGACCAATTGAGCGGTTTAAAAAAGTTGTACAAACTTACCTTGTATATTAATCAAATTAATCAGATACCAAGTTCTTTATATCAACTGAGTACTTTGGGCGAACTCGACTTAAGTTCAGAAACCACACCTACTAAAGACCCCTCTTATTTATATTTTTATTATGCACTGAATGATAGTTTAGACAATGCCATAGAAATTAATTCGTATTGCGAGAACATCGATTTAAGTATTGATAGTGTAAAACAAGCTTTTTTTACTTTGTGGCCCAAGGCCGAGGAGCGAAAAAACACTGCATTTATAAGCACCAATACACCCAACCGTTCTATGTTTGATGTCCCCAATCCGATTAGCTTTTATGCGCCTATTGCCGCATTACAACCCATTAACAAGAGCGCTCCTATTCAATTCGAAAACCAATCCATTAATCCTTGTACCGAAAATCAATTGGTGTTTAAGGATCAAACTGTTTTAACCATTCCAGCAGATGCGTTTGTTACGCAAAGCGGCAAATTAGTAGAAGGCGATGTTCAGGTTCTTTACCGCTCGATTCGCACACCACTAGAAATTATGCAATCGGGTATTACCATGTTTTATGATACCGCTGGGCAAACAGAACTATTCAAAACCAATGGCATGTTCGAAGTAAGAGCTTTTGCCAACAAAGAAGAATTAAAACTGGCTGCCAATAAAAATATTGGTGTTGATTTTATTACGAAGAAAGACAGCAGCAATTTTAATTTATATGCCTTAAATGACAAAACAGGAAAATGGCAATACACAGCGCCACTTCGCAAAAACTACCTCTCAAAAAGTCGCTATTATTTCTATTTAATGAAAGATCAGACCTCTTTTGAAGACCGGTACCAAGATTTGAGTTACAACAATGTACTACCAAAAAACATTTATGCAAGTGTTGATGTACCTGTCCTTTCGCTTCGAAACAAAGTTGCACTCGGTTTTTTTAAAATAGGACCAAGTTCTAAAAGAAGTAAAAAAATAAGAGCTGCACGCACCCAAATACGCCTTAAAATTGACGTTGAAACGAGCAATTCGAAAGCCAAAAAAGTTTGTTTTTATTTATTCAATCCATACCACAAAAGCAACTACAATCCCATTGCATTATTCCCAGAATTAAAACCTTTTGATGGTTTTGTTTTTGAATATGATGGCGAAATTACCACGAGTCAATTTTCAAAAGAATTTAAAAAGGGCAAGGTATACAATGACATTAGAATATACTATGAAAACAATGCTGAAAGCGCCACCATTGAATTAAAAACTAGCACTGGCTTTATTCAAATTCCCGTTAAGACAACCATTACAAATGCACTTGGCAAAACTAGGCCCAACAATGGTTTCAAAAGGGCTTATCGCAAATATGTAGGTTTATTAGAAATTAAATCAAAAATATTCAATCAATCTATTTACCGCGCTTTCAATAGCTCAGAAAGAATGGACTCGAATGCCTATGTCAAAAGCTGGAGTTATTACAAAAGCTGGGACAATACGAATGCCTACAAAATAAATATCCAACTCCTTGGATTCTTTAATTGCGATCAACTTTATAGAATAAAACAGCCCATTCAATTAATTGCAAGTCGCTATAAATGCACTGAAGGCTGGATTGATACCATGACCATTGCCTATGTAGTTGACAATGCCGCTAATGGCACTTATACATTTTCGCCAGGTTTGATAACCTTAAGCTATAAAAATGTAGGCGGAATGGTTTTTCAGAATAGCAAAGGTGAAATTTTTACCTGTACTGGCGCTTCCTTAAGGTCGCAAATCGATGCTGTGAATCCAGCGCAACATGAAACCGTTGTAACTTTAGAGAAAA
>CANFUB010000036.1 GCA_947450015.1 Bacteroidota bacterium
ATAGCGATAGCCTGTATAGGATTGTCTGTAGGCAGCATTTAGTTTTTTATAACCAATGTTGAATTTCAATTGACCGCTATACATGGGTACATAACTGAGTTGTTTGTTATAGGACGCGTCAACTAGTGAACTTTTGTTTTCGTTGGTTGAAACCACATAGTTGGTAAGCAAACTTGTGCTGAATTTTAGTTGGTTCAACTCCCAGCAGATGGTGCTATTGGTTTCGATACCACGGCTCCAAACCTTCATAATATTTTGGGGTTCCCAATAGTTTGTGTTAGGCAACCAGATGATCCAATTTTCAATTTGTTTGTTAAAAAGGGTTGGTTCAGTTGTGAAATACCAACGTTTATTTTTTGTTTTATACTGCCATTTAAAGCCTAAGTCTTGGGTATAGCCGTGTTCAGGCAAAAGATTAGGATTGCCTCCAGGGTTCCAATACCAATCATTGAAAGTTGGCAAACGGTAAACCTTTGCTGCATTCGCTTTTAGCTTTATGTTTTTGCTGAGAGCAAAGCTGCTACCGATACTATACACAATGGGTATATTAAAGTTTTCTACAAACTCTTTTCTAATGGATACATTGGCTTTTAGTTTATTGTTTTTAGCATTGAAAGCATAAGCAGTAAAAAAAGAGAGTCGGTTTAATTGAATGGTGTTTTGATAGCCATCTGCCTTTGCTGTTGAATAGGTATTGTTAATGCCTGCATTGAATGCATGGTTTTTATTAAGGCTGTATTTCGATTCTATTTCGCTTATAAAACTGCGTGAATGACTGTAGCTATTGATAGGGTAATCTTGGTATCGCAAGGCTTCATCAAACATAGCGGTGCGAATGCTTGTATTTGTTTTTCTTTTGTCTAATTGCCATTCAGAAGTTAGTCTAATGCTTTGGTCGTTTTGCTTTGACTGGCTGCTCATTTGCAAAAGTGTAGGGGGCAATTGGCGGTTGGTTTGTTGCACCCATAGCATTAAATTTACTTTTTGATTTTTACTAATGATCAAATGGTTTTCGTTTAAAAAACCTTGGCTGTGCATTTCGGCATTTGATTGAACGCGTTTAATGGATTCCGTTGTATTGATATTGTTGAATTGAAAATTATTTTTTGCTTCTGATTGAAAAAATTTAATAGAAGTGACAAACCTTTTTTTGCTAATTTCTAGAGCTGCTTGCTTGTTAAAACTACCGAAACTGCCACCACCTAAATTAAGTTGCAGCGATATGCCTTTGTTATAATTCGCTAAATTATTAAGGTGAATTGCGCCACCCATTGCACCACTTCCCCACAAGGCACTGCTGCCCCCATGTTGAATTGAAATGGCATCGCAAAAATTAACTGGAATTAAAGATAAATCAATCTGCCCATTCATCGGACTGCTAATGTTGAAGCCATTCCACAGCACTGCAGTTTGACTAGCACTACCGCCTCTAAAAGAGGCAGATGCTAAAGAATTTAAGCCATATGATTTTACAAATATGCCGCTTTCTTCTGCTAGCAAATCGCCTAAATTTTGGTGGCGGTGTTGCGCCATGGTAAGGCTATCAAAAGTTGTAATTTTATTGCCAGCCGAAAAATGATTTAATCTATTTGAATGAAAGTTAATGCCTTTAAATGCATAAAGCGTATCGCTCAAAAGCGATTGACCCGACAGGTTTGAAGCACCTGAAACAAAGGCCAATAAAAACAGCTTTATGTTTAACTTTTTATTCATTCTTTCCTTTTTAGCAAACAGTGAAAAGGGGAGGGGAAACAATGAAACTTAGAGGCCTTGGATGTGAATCCAAAAGTTTCAAACGGCTTTCTTCCCGAAGCACTGAATGATAGTGTTGATTTTGGCAGGTCTTCTGACTTACCCCAGTTTCTGAAACCTTCCCATCAGCCTTGGCTAACAGTGGTTATTGATTCAGAACAATTTGTCTATAATTAGACAATGGGGCTTACAGCATCGGGAAATGTCAAGGAATTACACCTTGTTCCCTTTTAATTTAGTTTTTAAACTAAAACCATAATCGGAGGCAAACTTAAGGGAAACTTTTTTATCAATCACCATTTTGTTTAAAAGTTGTTTAACAATTTAAAAAACCTTAAACAAAGTTAAACCCGTACAAAGTGGCCGATTTTCAAATTTGGAATGTAAATATTCTACTACAAAGTTTCAGATTATGACACAATTGTGACAAACTCTTTTTGAGCTCAGGGTGTTTTATAAACTACATTTGCACCCATTAAAATCTTCTTCAATTACACGCTTCAATGACTAAATATTTCCCCCTTTTGCTTTGTTTTTACGCACTTTTTGCTTCAGCCCAAACAACAGATACATTAAAAGAAACGCACCTTAAAAATATTCAACAATTAACCTTTGGTGGCGACAATGCTGAGGCTTATTTTAGTTTCAATGGAAAATATTTAAGTTTTCAATCGAATAATCCGCAATGGGGTTTAAAATGTGATCAAATTTTCACAATGGATATTAAGAAGGCCTCCAAATTGTTGGCGACTTACCGTCCACCAATGGTTAGTACAGGTAAAGGCCGAACTACTTGTTCTTATTATTTGCCCAATAATTCTTCAGTACTTTATGCTAGTACCCACCATTACATGGATACCTGTCCGGCAACTACACCTTATAATCCTAAAGCCAAATATGTATGGCCTGTTTATCCCGAGTTTGATATTTTCGTTTCGAATAAAAAGGGTAAAGTTATTAATCAATTAACAGATACT
Source organism: Bacteroidota bacterium (assembly GCA_947450015.1). Lineage (GTDB taxonomy): Bacteria > Bacteroidota > Bacteroidia > NS11-12g > UBA955 > JABMMZ01. Next base: position 2,730 of record CANFUB010000036.1, read on the forward strand.
TTCGGTTACGATGCAGAGGCTACTGTAAGCCCTAAGGGTAATTTAATTGTTTTTACCAGCACCCGTAGTGGCGATTTGGAATTGTGGACCATGAACATTGATGGTACCAATCAAAAGCAAATTACCTTTGGTTTGGGCTACGATGGTGGGGCGTTTTTCTCGCCAGATGGCACGCAGTTGGTGTTCAGAGCATCGCGCCCGAAAACCGAAACAGAAATTGCGGAATATAAAGAATTATTGAAGCAAGGTTTGGTAGCGCCTACCAATATGGAGATATATGTGTGCAACATTGATGGTAGTAATTTGAGACAAGTAACCCATTTGGGCAAAGCCAATTGGGCGCCATTTTTTCATCCATCGGGTAAAAAAATAATATTTTCTAGTAACCATGCTTCTGCAAAAGGGTATGCCTTTCAATTGTACATGGTAGATTTGGATGGCTCGAACTTGAAACAAATCACAACCCAAAGTAATTTCAATGCATTTCCGATGTTCAGTCCTGATGGCAAGCACCTGGTTTGGAGTAGCAATCGCAACAACGGTGGCACCCGCGATACCAATCTGTTTATTGCTGATTGGGTTGATTAATTGACTTAAATTGTGCTTAGTGCCTGATTGTAAATCATTTAATGGGTTATTTGGCATTGATTTTTTTTACGCTTTTCGGTCGGTTGCCCTTGGGTCATTCTTTAATAAACATTGCTTAATTGTCAATTAATCTTTAGATTAATATTATCTATTTAGATTTATTGGAATTTGTTTAAAATTTAAATCTAAGTTACTTACTTTTGTGTAAATTTTACTAACCAACTTACTTAGATTTAAAAAATGAAAGATAAATACGCAGATTTAATCAATCAAACTTTCGATTTCCCAATGGATGAATTCGATGTGAATGATGAAAATGAGTTAACCTATTATGATATTCCTTTGATGGATGTTGTTGAACAATATGGTACACCATTGAAATTTACGTTTTTACCTAAAATTACCGAGAATATAAAAAAAGCAAGAACTTGGTTCAATGTGGCCATGGCAAAGGTAGATTACCAAGGTAAATACCATTATTGCTATTGCACCAAAAGTTCACACTTTAGCCATGTACTAGAAGAAGTGTTAAAGAATGAAGTGCACCTTGAAACCTCTTCGGGTTTTGATATTAACCTTATTCTTGCTCTACACGAGCAAGGTTTAGTTAAGAAAGATAAGTTTATTGTATGCAATGGCTTTAAGTTACAGTCTTACATAGACAATATCGGTTTGATCGTTAAAGAGGGTTTTACCAATGTTGTGCCAGTAATTGATAATATCAGAGAAGTTGATTTGCTTGCAAATGCGATAGAAGGCGACTTTAAAGTAGGTCTTAGAATAGCAGCAGAGGAAGAGCCAAAGTTTCCTTTTTATACATCTCGTCTTGGTATTGGATACAAAGATATTGTGCCTATGTACCTCGAGCGCATAGCCCCTTTGAAGCGTATGAAGTTGAAGATGCTTCACTTTTTTATCAATACAGGTATCGAGGATGATGCCTATTATTGGAATGAGTTGCACAAATGTTTAAGTGTGTATTGCGAGTTGAAGAAGATTTGCCCTGAGTTAGATAGTTTAAACATTGGTGGCGGTTTTCCAATTAAAAATTCATTGAAATTCGATTTTGATTATGAATACATGGCTTCAGAAATTGTCGCCCAAGTGAAACAAGTATGCGATAGTCATGGTGTTAAAGAACCTGATATCTTCACTGAATTTGGATCATTTACCGTTGGTGAAAGTGGTGGTGCCATTTTTAAAATTGAATACCAAAAGGTTCAAAACGACAGGGAGAAATGGAACATGATTGACAGTAGTTTCATGACCACCTTGCCAGATAGTTGGGCCATTAACAAAAAGTTTATTATGTTTCCTTTGAACAAATGGGACAATACCTATGAACGTGTATTATTGGGAGGTATTACTTGCGATAGCGACGATTATTACAATTCAGAGCAGCATGCCAATGCCATTTATTTGCCAGTATACGAAGAAGGCGATCCATTGTACATCGGTTACTTCCATTGCGGTGCTTACCAAGAAAGCATTGGTGGTTATGGTGGTATTCAACACTGTTTAACGCCAGCGCCTAAGCATATCATTATCTCTGTTGATGAGAATGGGGAGTACTCAACTAAGTTGTTCAGTAAAGAACAAAGTTATAAGAGTATGTTGAAGACTTTGGGTTACTAGGGTTATAGAAAGCGATACCCAATCTTAAAACTACTGATACAGTAGGACTAAGTGTGATGCTACGAAAGTTTCAATCGACCTCAGTCATGCTGTACCTATAGCGGAATGCCAACTGCCAATTGTAAATTGCCAACTTTCTTCTACATAAATCGCAATACCAAGATTACAACGCCAATGATGACAGTTGCAATCAATAAACCTTTGCTTATCGCGTCTTTGTTCAATCTTAAAAAGATAAAAAACAAAGCAAAATTTGCGAGTAACGAAATGCTCATCACAGGTACAATGAGTTTGCCAGAGAAAAATATTTTGAAATAGTCATCCTCGTTCATGCCCGGATTGTTATTGATAAATACAATATAAGAAAACACCAACGAGGTGATGATGCCTATTGAAAAGCCAATAATAATGCTGGTTCTTTCGCTCATAATAATTGTCTTAAATGTTGAATCACCGAGTTAGATGTGAGATCGAATTTTGTAGGAACCACACTGATGTAATCATTTTCAATGGCCCAAATATCGGTATCGTTATCTTCTGGTTCTAGGTTAATAAATTTACCAGTCATCCAATAATACTTTTTACCTGTTGGGTCAATACGCTCCTCAAAATTCTCTGCATATTTACCACCACATTGTCTGCATACTTTGATGCCTTTGATAAGCGGTGTGTGCGGAATGTTGACATTTAACAAGGTGCCATAGGGCAATGGTTTCTCCAACATTTTTTGTACAATCTGTTGGATATAAGGACGTGTATGCTCAAAGTTAGCTTCAATAGAATAATCATTCAATGAAAAACCAATGGCTTGAACTCCGTCAACCGCAGCTTCTACCGCTGCACTCATGGTGCCACTGTAGATAACATTGATACTAGAATTAGGGCCGTGGTTGATACCAGAAACCATGATGTCTGGTCTGCGTGTGCAAACTTTATCTAGGGCTAGTTTCACGCAATCGGCAGGGGTGCCACTGCATTCATAAGCTGTTACGCCTTCGAAAATAAAAGATTGTTTTAAACGCAAAGGTTCCATAATGGTAATAGCATGACCCATCGCGCTTTGCGGTTTGTCGGGCGCTACAACTATTACTTCTCCGATTTTTTGCATTTCTTCAACCAACACGCGTATACCTGGAGCGGTGATGCCATCATCATTCGATATCAAGATTAGGGGTAAACTCATTGATGCAAAAGTAACCAAAGATTGGCGAACTTAAATGATGGAAATATTAAATAAGATTTGAAATCAATTACAACAAATAAACACCATTCGGCTCGAGGCGCACTAACTTTTGTTTGTATAAAATGCCCAATCCTTTTTTAAAGGATTTTTTACTCATTTGCATTTTATTATAAATCTCTTCTGGTGAACTGTCGTCATTCAAATTCAAGTATCCGCTGTGTTTTTTGAGATGGTCTAATATCTGTTGTGCAGCCGATTCTAGGTTCTGTATACCGAGTGGTTGCAAGCTTAAATCAATGTTCTTGTCCTCACGGATGGTTTTGATATATCCTTTCAAACGGTCGCCAAGGTTAATGGGTTTAAAGATTTCATTTTTGTAAACTAGGCCTTTGTAATAATTATTGATAATGGCATTGTAACCCAAGTCTGTTTTCTCGTAAATCATTAAATCTACTTCATCGCGTTCCTTTACTTTTAAATTGTCATTGTTTAAAAATTCAGCAATGCGCGAAGAACCAACTAAGCGGTTGGTCGATTCGTCGAGGTACATAAACACAACGTACTCTTGTCCTACTTTCATAGGATGTTTTTGCTCGTTGGTAGGCACCATTAAATCTTTCTCAAGGCCCCAATAAAGAAAGGCGCCCGAGCGATTCGCATCTACTACTTTTAGTAGGGCAAATTGATCGACCACCAAGAAGGGTTTTTCAGTAGTTGCCACCATACGGTCTTCCGAATCGTTGTAAACAAATACTTTGAGCACATCGCTCATTTTCATATCTGCGGTTACGTATTTGCGGGGCAATAAAATATCATTGTCTTCGTCATCGCCCAAAAACAATCCAACACTCGTGCTTCTTAACACGGTTAGTTCGTTGTATTCTCCAATTTTTATCATGTTGTTGTATTTAAAACAAAGCCCTGACTTTGTGGGTCAGGGCCTTTTTTGATTTTTATAATTATTTAGAAATGATTAGGCATCGATGTTAGCGTATTTCGCGTTTTTCTCGATGAATTCTCTTCTAGGTGGAACCTCATCGCCCATTAACATACTGAAAGTATGATCGGCTTCGGCAGCACTGTCTAAGGTTACTTTTTTCAATGTTCTTCTTGTAGGATCCATGGTGGTTTCCCATAGTTGTTCGAAGTTCATTTCACCCAAACCTTTATAACGTTGAATGCCTACTGTATCAGGATTTGCACCATTGGCAATTTCCATCACTGCAGCATCGCGTTGTGCTTCGGTCCAGCAATACTTCATTTTATTACCCTTCTTTACTTGGTAAAGCGGAGGTGTAGCAATGTAAATATAACCAGCTTCCACTAATTTTTTCATGTAACGGTAGAACAGGGTCAATAATAAGGTTCTAATGTGACTACCATCTACGTCGGCATCGGTCATGATAATTACTTTGTGGTAACGCAATTTTTCGATGTTCAATTCTTTGTCGTCTGTTTCAGTACCAATCTTAACACCTAGTGCTGTAAACATATTGCGAATCTCTTCGTTCTCATATATTTTGTGCTCTAATGCTTTTTCTACGTTTAAGATTTTACCTCTTAAAGGCATGATTGCTTGAAAAACTCTGTCTCTACCTTGTTTAGCAGTACCACCAGCTGAATCTCCCTCAACTAAATACAATTCGCATTTATCGGGATCGGTGCTAGAGCAATCGCTTAGTTTACCAGGTAAACCCATGCCACTCATTGCGCCTTTTCTTTGCACCATTTCGCGTGCCTTACGGGCAGCGTGACGGGCAGTAGCGGCCAATATCACTTTGTTAACAATGGTTTTGGCATCTTTCGGATGTTCTTCCAAATAGTTGCCCAACATTTCACCCACACATACGTCAACTGCACCCATAACCTCGTTATTACCCAATTTGGTTTTGGTTTGACCTTCGAATTGTGGCTCTTGTACTTTAACAGAGATAACACCTGTTAAACCTTCACGGAAGTCGTCACCACTGATTTCGAATTTTAGATTTTTTAACAAACCTTCTTTTTCAGCATAAGCTTTCAAGGTTCTGGTTAAACCTCTTCTAAAACCTGCAACGTGTGTACCACCTTCGATGGTATTGATATTGTTAACGTAGCTATGCAAGTTTTCGCTATAGCCAGCATTGTATTGGAAAGCAATTTCGATAGGAATACCTTGTTTTTCGCCTTCAGCATAGATAGGCTCAGGAATGATTCTTTCTCTTGTGTTGTCAAGGTAGGCAATGAATTCTTTTAAGCCTAATTCGCTGTAGAATGTTTCGGTTTTATAAGCATCATTCTCCATCACACGTTTATCGGTGATGATTAATTTAACACCTTTGTTCAAGAATGCTAATTCTCTTAAACGGTTACACAAAGTATCAAAGTTATATTCTGTTGCGTAGAATATGCTTGGATCTGGCGTAAAATCAATGGTAGTGCCACGTAAATCGGTGGTGCCAATTTCTTTTACATCATACAATGGTTTACCGCAAGAATATTCTTGTTGAAATATTTTACCTTCTCTGTAAACAGTTGCAATTAATTGGGTTGAAAGTGCGTTCACGCAACTAACACCCACACCGTGCAATCCACCAGATACTTTGTAAGTGTCTTTGTCGAATTTACCACCAGCGTGTAATACGGTCATTACAACCTCTAAAGCCGAGCGTTGCTCTTTTGCATGAATACCAGTAGGTATACCACGACCATCATCTGAAACGGTAATACTGTTGTTCTCATTGATGTAAACTTGTATGTTTTTAGCATAACCAGCCAAAGCTTCGTCAATACTATTATCTACAACCTCGTAAACTAAATGGTGTAAACCCCTCGGACCAACATCGCCAATGTACATGGCAGGTCGCTTTCTTACTGCTTCTAATCCCTCTAATACCTGGATATTATCTGCATCATAATTACTTTTATCAATACTTCCGCTCATTTTATTTTGATATAATTTTTAAAATGTAAAGGTACGACAAATTCGCGCATTAACCTAACCGATTATGCAATAATTTCCACAGTTTTTCAGCATCTTTTTGTGGATGCTAAAACCAATAAAATAGGGCTTCTTAGTTGATTTTGCGAATCCAGATACTACCGCCTTTGTTAAGCAGGCATTTTGGCATGTTTTCTTTGAACCAATCTTCGTGGAAATGCTCCACATAAGTATTGAACATTTCGATTTTGAAATCGGGATTGTGCATCAAGAAACTTTTTAACAAATAGGTTTCGTTCCAGCCAAAGCCTTTCCAACCCAAAACCCAATCTTCAGGATATTGAAATGGATAGAAAATATCGTGGAAATGAATTAATACACCTTTGTTCAAACGGGGTAAAATATCTAGAATGGCGCGGTTAACGTCACTATCTACCTTGCAAACGTGAGTTGAGTCAATGAACAATATGTCATTCTCTTGTAATTGCGAGAAGGTATCCAAATCGATTGTTTGGATATTCTTGACATGGATGGTGGTATTGGTTTTGTCTTTCTCGGTTAACAAAGAATACAATCTTTCAGGATGCGGTTCAACAAAGGTCATTTTAATTTCGCCATTGAAAAATTCATCGTTGGTATCTAACATCACAGCAGAAGAAAAGCCTGAACCCACTTCGATGATGCGCTTTGGTTGATTTAAACGGATGATGTTGTATAAAAACAAGGCATCTGAATAACTGTAATATTTGTTGTGAAAATAATATCTGCGACCTGCTGTTTTTTCAACAGGGAAAGTGTGCTGATCGTAAAAAGGCTTCATCAGCTTTAAGTTGTTCAACTGACCGGCTTCGTTCAAATCAATTCCCTTGATTTCTTTTGGCATATCAAATACCTCTTTTTTGCGCGCTGCTATTTCTTTAACGTTTACAATCGGACTGTAATAATGGCCAGGCGCAAAATCTAAAATGCCGATGCGGGTATTTTTAAGATGTGCGATTCTTCTTTTTAAACCGGGTATGATTTTTTTTAACATAAATAATCGGGTGTTGTACACCTTTATTGTGGCAAAAATAGGTTTTACAAGCATTGATAGCAAATTCTAAAAGCTATAGTTATTCACGCTACCCAATGTGGCAAATAACCCGAAATATGCTTAATTTTGAAGCCTTATGATGCCGATTATCCCCAATCTAAAACACAGCGATTCAAATAATTTTTTTATACTGGCTGGTCCTTGCGCTATTGAAGGCGAGGAGATTGCTTTTGAAATTGCTGAAAAAATCAATGGTATTTCAAACCGCCTACAAATTCCGTGGGTGTTCAAAGGTTCATACCGCAAAGCCAATCGTAGCAGGGTCGATTCATTTACAGGCATTGGCGATATAAAAGCCTTAGAAATTTTGAAAAAAGTGGGTCAACATTACAATGTGCCTACTGTTACCGATATTCACGAAACACACGAAGCGGCCATGGCTGCCGAGTATGTGGATGTTTTGCAAATACCTGCCTTCCTTTTTCGCCAAACCGATTTATTAGTGGCCGCGGCTCAAACAGGCAAAGTTGTAAATATTAAAAAAGGACAGTTTGCAGCTGCTAGCGCCATGCAACACGCAGCACAAAAAGTAATCGACAGCGGTAACAATAACGTTATTCTAACCGACCGTGGCAACATGTTTGGCTATGGCGATATGATAGTGGATTTCAGAAACATTACTTGGATGAAACAAATGAATTATCCAGTAGTGATGGACATTACACACAGTTTACAACAACCGAATCAAACAAGTGGTGTTACTGGTGGCTTACCGGAAATGATTGAAACCATTGCCAAAGCAGCTATTGCGACAGGTGCCGATGGTTTGTTTATAGAAACCCATCCACGACCAAAAGAAGCCAAAAGCGATGGGGCCAATATGTTGCAAATCGATTTATTGGAGCCTCTGTTGGAAAAATTATTGAAGATTCGCCAAGCGATACTTTAATTAAAAGGGCCTACGTAAATGAGCCCCTTAGCAAGTTCTTAGGGTACTAATTTTTTGAGAATTGAAAATCTTGATGAAACACAGCGTTGTGAAACATCAAAGGTTTTACCTCAATTTTCATGAAAGCAGCCAAAGGCATATCGGCTACTAAATCATAGGCTTCTTGTTCGGTGCCACTTTCAACCACGCAATACACTTTATTCATGTCGGTGGTTAAAGAATAGTTTAATATTCTACCCTCTACCAAACAATCGTTGATATATGCGCGGTGCTCTGGAATAAGACTTACAAATTCTTCTGTTTTTACTAAAGGCAATCCCAGTTCAAACATAAATTGATATTTCATCACGTTAATTAATTGTGAATTTTACCACAAATATTTTACCAATATTTTTTTTCTAGGTTTAAGCCCTAAAAAAAGAATATTTTTGCGGCATAAATTCAAACCAATCATGACAAAAGGACCCGTTTCACAATTCATCGAACACCATTACCGACATTTTAACGCAGCCGCTTTAATGGATGCTGCGAAAGGCTACGAAGCACACCTGAACGAAGGTGGTAAAATGATGGTGACCTTAGCTGGTGCCATGAGTACTGCCGAATTAGGCATTTCGTTGGCCGAGATGATACGCCAAGATAAAATTGCCATCATCAGTTGTACTGGTGCTAACTTAGAAGAGGATATTATGAACTTAGTGGCACACAGTCACTATAAGCGCGTACCGAATTACCGCGACTTAAGTCCGCAAGAGGAGTGGGACTTGTTAGAAAACCACTACAACCGTGTGACTGATACTTGTATTCCTGAAGAAGAAGCTTTTAGAAGATTACAACAACACATTCATAAAATTTGGAAAGATGCCGATAACAGTGGGGAGCGTTATTTTCCACATGAGTTCATGTACAAAATGTTGTTGAGTGGTGTGCTCGAGCAGTATTACGAAATCGATCCAAAAAACAGTTGGATGTTGGCCGCTGCCGAAAAAAATATTCCAATTGTAGTACCTGGATGGGAAGACAGTACGATGGGAAATATCTTTGCGAGTTATGTTATTAAAAGTGAATTGAAAGCAAGTACCATGAAAAGTGGTATCGAATACATGGTGTGGTTAACCGAATGGTACCGCGCCAATAGTGGTGGTAAAGGTGTTGGCTTCTTCCAAATTGGCGGTGGTATAGCAGGCGATTTCCCTATTTGTGTAGTGCCTATGATGTACCAAGATTTGGAATGGCATGATGTGCCTTTCTGGAGTTATTTCTGTCAGATTTCAGATTCAACTACTTCTTATGGTTCTTACTCTGGTGCTGTGCCTAACGAAAAAATCACTTGGGGCAAGCTAGATATTCATACCCCTAAATACATTGTAGAAAGCGATGCAACCATTGTTGCGCCTTTGATGTTTGCATGGATTTTAGGGTGGTAGTTTAAAAAACAATAAGCAACAAAAAAGCCTTGGTCTATTTTAGATCAAGGCTTTTTTTTAGTGAACCAGCTATTTTGAGATACAACTCAAAATCACAGTTTACTCTATTTAACAAATTAAATAAGGTTAGAAAACAATTGCTTGGAAAGGAATTTAAAATCGAATGTTTTTAAAGGGCAGTGAATGAAAAGATACAAAAAAATAATAGTGAAAAAAACAACATAATAATAAGTGATACCACCCTTTAAAAACAATCAAACATTTACATTAACATTTTAAAAATCTACAAAGAACTCCTTTTGTACTATTTGACAAAAGCAACTGTAAATGTGCTGCAATAGGGGTGGTAAAAATTTGTAAGGTTCAGATATTCAGCGCAATAATTTATGCTAAAAGAAAAGCAATGACCAAAGCTATAAGAATAATAGAGAGGATTATCGCGATTGTAAAAATGGTAATTATGGTATTGGCCATGCCTCTGCCACGGTATTCGCCTTCAGAATCGTCGATGAGGCGTTTGCCTTTTAAAGCCAGAATGAAACCTATTATACATAGAAGCGTCCCTATGACGGGAATAAATATTCCAGTGAAAAATAAAATGGCTGCCCATTTTACATGGGGTTCATAAGGCAGTTTTTCTGCTTTGGGTGGTATCGAATCGTTTACGTTATGATCCTCAAGATCATTTGGGGTCGTTTGAACTTTCCAATAGTGTTTGTTGGTGTTACTGCCATTTGTTTTTTCTGCAGCAGTGTTTTCTGTCGGTTCAGTTTTCACAACATTCGGTTGGCCTTCTGCAAGCTTATTCGCTCTGTCTTCCGTTTTCTGTGGGTTTGATTTTTTTACCGCCTTCGCAGCCACTTGTCTGTCTGCATTTTTTTCTTTTTTAGAAAAATTGAATTCTAAATTCGACTTGAATCCTCTGCTGTAGCGCATAGGCGTAAATACTCCGCAACTGTTCAGTAAAACGAGTAGGCAAATTGCAAGCGCAAAAAAATGATATTTGGTTCTAATCATATTGAAAATTGGCCTAAGTATTATGCTTAGCCAAAACAAATATAGATTTAAATTGAACTAAACCCAATTTATTTGGCAAGGCATTCTAATGTTAAAATATAAATTTATACCTTAAACTCCGAAGTCGTATGGAACTCTATTTTCGGATTCTGTTGTATCGCAGTATTCAATATCCATGAGGTTTCTGCTAAGAACACCAAGTTGTCGTCCTTGTCTTTTACAATGTTCTTTTGTCTGAATTTAATGAACTCTGTAATGGCATCTGCATCACCTGTCATCCAACAAGCTTTAAAGAAATTCCTTGGTTCGAATCTACATTTGGCATTGTACTCATTCTCCAAACGGTATTGGATTACCTCGAATTGTAACTCGCCCACGGTACCAATGAATTTACGATTGCCTGGCTCTTGTCTGTACAATTGCGCCACACCTTCGTCGGTTAATTGTTCTATGCCTTTCTCCAATTGTTTCGATTTCATGGGATCGAGGTTAATTAACTCCTTAAATATTTCTGGTGAGAACGAAGGAATGCCTTTGTACATAAAGTCTTCGCCCTCGGTGAGCGTATCGCCAATTTTAAAATTACCAGTATCATACAAACCAACCACATCGCCAGCAAATGCATTTTCTAATAACTCTTTGCTATCGGCCATAAAAGTAAACGGACTCGCAAACTTCATGTTCTTGTGCAAGCGC
>CANFUB010000037.1 GCA_947450015.1 Bacteroidota bacterium
AATGGTATTAAAATTTTGTTAAATGGTGGTACTTTCTTCTCTCCAGAAGTAGCACATCTATTAGCCAATCAGTACTATAAAAAATTAACTGAAAAATCTGGTAAAAAGAAAGGTCCTAACTTCATTAGTAATTCTGACCAAACTGATGGTAACGAACTTTTAGATAGGCTTTCAAAAAGAGAAATAGAAATTCTGACCTGTATTGCTAACGAAATGACGAATGAAGAAATTGCAGTAAAACTTGAATTAAGTAAAAGAACTGTCGACAATCACCGTCAAAACATGCTGAATAAGCTCAAAGTAAAAAACTCAATGGGATTATTGCTTATAGCAATGAAAGCAGGTTTGTTGGAATACAAAAAGTAAAATCTAATTTTTTAACCCTTTTAATTAAATGCTAGGTTTTATGCCTATTTGTCATAAAACTTAATTAGCATCAATATTGTTATTATTTAACCGTCATGAATAAATCAAATGAATTTCAAAAATATGCCACTGGGCATTTAGGCATTAACAGCCTCACTCTCGATCGTTATATTCAAAATGCTACTCCACAAGTCATCACGAATTTAACGCCTAATATTATTGAAGAAAGACCATTAAATATTGCAGCAATGGATATTTTTTCAAGATTAATGATGGATAGAATTATTTTTCTTGGTGTACCTATTAATGATGAGGTTGCCAATATTGTTATGGGTCAACTTTTATTTTTAGAAAGCACGAATCCTAATAGAGATATCCAAATTTATATTAATAGTCCAGGTGGTAGTGTGTACGCAGGCCTAGGAATATATGATACCATGCAGTTTATTACTAGTAACGTGGCTACTATTTGCACAGGTATTGCAGCTAGTATGGCTGCTGTGCTAATGTGTGCAGGTGAAAAAGGTAAAAGAACTGCTCTTAAACACAGCCGTGTAATGATACACCAACCATTGGGTGGCGTGCAAGGACAAGCAACTGAAATTGAAATTACTTACAGAGAAATTTCAAAATTAAAAACTGAGTTATATGATATCATTGCGCACCATAGCGGACAACCTTTCGAGAAAGTTGAAAAAGATAGTGATAGAGACTATTGGATGACTTCCGAAGAGGCGAAAGCATATGGTATGGTTGATGAGATTCTTATACGTAGTAAAGATAAAACTAAATAATGGCAAGTAAAAAATCAGGTTCTTTCTGTTCTTTTTGTGGTAAACCAAAAGAAGAGGCAACAATGCTAATTTCAGGCATTGAAGCCAATATCTGTGACGCTTGTGTTGAACAAGCTTCAAAAATCGTAGATGTGGAACTGGGCGGAGTCGCCAAAAAAAGAACTTCAAAAGAAACTGATTTTAAAATAAATTTACCTAAGCCAAATGAAATTAAAAAGCATTTGGATGAGTATGTTATTGGGCAAGATCAAGCTAAAAAAGTACTTGCAGTAGCAGTATACAATCACTATAAAAGAGTGATGCACAACCCAAATAACGAAGGGATAGAAATTGAAAAATCTAACGTTTTAATGGTGGGTGAAACAGGTACTGGTAAAACATTATTAGTTCGAACCTTAGCTAAGGCATTAAAAGTGCCTTTTTGTATTGCCGATGCAACTGTTCTTACTGAAGCGGGGTATGTTGGAGAAGATGTAGAAAGTGTAATCTCTCGCCTATACCAAGCATCAGATTATGATCTTGAAGCCACACAAAGAGGAATCGTCTACATCGATGAAATAGATAAAATTGCGCGAAAGGGAGACAACCCTTCCATTAGTCGTGATGTGAGCGGTGAAGGTGTTCAACAGGGTTTATTAAAGCTTTTAGAAGGTACTGTTGCTAATATTGCACCTGAAGGTGGAAGAAAGCATCCTGATCAAAAATTTGTCAAAATTGATACCCGCAATATTCTATTTATTTGTGGTGGTGCATTTAATGGCATTGAAAAATTAATTGCCCGTAGATTAAACAACTCTTCTGTTGGATTTTTAACCCAAGGTAAGGAAAGAATAAAGGATATTAATCTAATTGAACAAATAGCCCCAACCGATTTAAAGAGCTTTGGTCTTATTCCTGAAATTATTGGAAGAATGCCAATGATTACATTCCTACAACCACTAGATAGAGATGCATTGAAAAACATTCTCATAAAGCCAAAAAATGCATTGTTAAAGCAATACATTAAGTTGATGGAGCTTGAAGGAATTACTTTAGACTTTGATAAAAAAGCAATTGAGCTCATTGTAAGTAAAGCCGTTGAATTTAAATTAGGTGCACGCGGACTCCGAACCATCTGTGAAAAATTAATGTTGGATGTTATGTTTGATGCGCCTTCAAAGAACGACAAAGCCATTACGATAACTGCGGATATGGTAGTCGAAAAATTAGCCGATCTCGACGCCTCGAAAGCAGCTTAAAACTTATTAAAAGGGTCTGAAATTTCAGACCCTTTTTTATTACAATACCCCCGTTTTAGCCTACCTTTGCAGACTAATAAAAGCCTGTGACTTTCGATCAACTTAACATTAATAAACCCCTTCTTAATGCCTTGAATGATTTAGGATTTGACCATCCTACACCTATTCAAGCTCAAATTTTTCCTGTGATTATGTCAGGTAAAGACGTGGTTGGTATTGCGCAAACAGGCACAGGTAAAACATTTGCCTATTTATTGCCTTTGTTAAGACAATTAAAATATTCAGAACAACAACATCCAAGAATACTAATTCTGGTTCCTACCAGAGAACTTGTAATACAAGTGGTCGAAGAGATTAGTAAACTTACTACTTACATGTCCATTAGGGTGACTGGAATTTATGGTGGTGTGAATATTAATACCCAAAAAACTGCAGTTTTTAAAGGATTAGATTTATTAGTTGCAACGCCAGGAAGGCTTTTAGACCTAGCACTGAATGGTGTATTAAGATTTAAAACAATTCAAACCCTGGTGATTGACGAAATGGACGAAATGCTAACACTTGGTTTTCGCTCTCAGCTTACGAGAATAATGGATTTATTACCTATTAAAAGACAAAACCTACTATTCTCTGCCACAAATTCACCGGATATTGAAACACTCATCGCTACCTTTTTTAACAACCCTGTAAAAGTAGAAATTGCTGCCTCTGGAACACCGCTTTTGCAAATCATTCAAAAAGGCTATAAGGTTCCTAATTTTCACACAAAAATTAATTTTTTAGAATATTTGCTGAAAGACAAGACTACCTTTAACAAGGTGCTGGTATTTGTAAGCACTAAGAAAATTGCTGATCAGGTTTATGATTTACTAAAATCTAAATTTATTGGTGAGATTGATGTCATGCATGCGAACAAATCGCAAAACTATCGCATAAATGCCATCAAATTTTTTGATGAGGGTGAATTTAGAGTTTTGATTGCTACAGACATAATTGCACGTGGCTTAGATATAAAGGACATTAGTCATGTTATAAACTTTGACATTCCGCAAGAACCAGAGGATTACATGCACCGCATTGGCAGAACCGGCAGAGCTCAAAAAGCTGGAGATTCAATTACATTTATAATGGAATCAGACCAACATTACCAATACGCTATTGAAAAGCTAATGGCTACCAAAATTCCAATGGTAGAAATGCCAGAAGAAGTTGTAATTTCTAAGCTTTTATTAGAAGAAGAACTACCGCAAAAGCCTGAAAAAGATTATCTAAAAGACGTTAGAAAGAAGGTTATAAAAAGTACTGCATTTCAGCAAAAAAGTGCAAAAAACAGTAAAGTTAATCTAGGCGGATCTTACAAACGCATCATTAAGGCGAAATACAAAAAGCCCAAAAGTAAGGGCAATAATTAATTTTATAAATACTTTGCCATTTCGGCTTGAAGTGTCTTTGCTTCCTCGGCTGCTTTTTCAGCAAAATCATCTCCACTTGAGGCATATAATATGCTGCGACTAGCATTTATTAAAAGACCTCCTTCTGAAGTTACAGCATTGCTACATACATCTGCCACACTGCCACCTTGAGCACCAACGCCTGGTACTAATAAAAAATGATTTGGAATAATGCTGCGTAAGCTTTTTAAATCACTGGCTTTGGTTGCACCTGTTACAAACATCAAATTATCTAGAGTACCCCATTTACTTACCGTTTCTATGACTTGTTCGTATAAGTACTTACCATTTACCTCTAGACTTTGAAAGTCTTTACTACCTGCATTGCTTGTCAAACCCAGACAAATAACCCATTTGCCATTGAATGCAAAAAAGGGTTTTAAGGAGTCTTCTCCCATGTATGGCGCTACTGTAATTGCATCAAAATTCATGTTTTCAAAAAACGCTTGGGCATACATTGTGCTCGTATTGCCAATATCACCGCGTTTTGCATCGGCTATCGTTAAACAATCTGGAGGTATACTGTTAAGTGTCGCTTCCATACACTCCCATCCTTTTGCACCATATTGTTCATAGAAAGCTGTATTAATTTTATAACAAACAGCGTACGCTTTGGTGGCATCGATAATGGCTTTATTAAACTTTAGCATACCCTCCATGTTGCGTTCAATGCCTGAAGGTAATTTATCCATATCGGTGTCAAGTCCTACACATAGCATACTCTTCTTATTTTGTATTTGTGCTATCAATTCTAATCTTGTCATAAAAATATCTGCAAAAATGCAATAAAAATTAATCATACTTAAAAAAATGATTAATTTCGAGACCTTTATGAAGCAAGTATTTTTATTCGTTTGTTTTTTGGCAATTGCAACGCTATCAAATGCACAAGTAAAGGGTTCAGATAAAGGAACTTTTACTGGAAATTTCCAAAGTAGCACACAACTTTATGATAGGGATAATAAAATTGGTGCCAATACTGAAGTTTACAATAAATACAAAAGCAGTGTTGATGCTTGGTTAATGCTCAATTATGGTATTAAGGGGTACAATTTTTCATTGCGTTATGATATGTACAACAACTCACCTTTGTTAAATCCACAAGGTG
This sequence comes from Bacteroidota bacterium, assembly GCA_947450015.1. Classification (GTDB taxonomy): domain Bacteria; phylum Bacteroidota; class Bacteroidia; order NS11-12g; family UBA955; genus JABMMZ01. The sequence goes on from CANFUB010000037.1 coordinate 4,958, forward strand.
TATATAACAAACAAGGTGTAGGCTTTTGGCAAGCTTCAAAGGATATTGGTGGATTAAATATAACTGCAGGTTATTTCTATGATCAATTTGCGAGTGGTATTATTTTCCGTGCTTTTGAGGACCGTTTGATTGGTATTGATTTTGCCATTCAAGGCTTAAGAGTAAAATACAACTACAAAAATCTTGCGATTAAAGCATTTGCAGGTCAACAGAAAGGCAATATTTTTAGTGGTGATAGATTCACAGTTTCACCTGAGGCCATTAAAGGGTTCAATACACAATATAACTTTAAAATAAAACAAAAAATTGCTGTAGAAATCGGTTCCTCTATGGTGAATAGAGCACTTGATCAAACCACCATGAATGCAGTTGTTGCGGCTATTAATTCACAACCCTTGGCCACCCGATTCATACCTAAATACAATACCTATTCAGCCAATGGATACGGAAGTTTAGGTTTTAAAGATTTGCGCTTATCTGGTGAATATGTTTACAAAACCAAAGAAGCTATAAAAAATCAGAATGGCGATTTATTAATCAATAAATCAGGAACTGTTTTATTCACCTCATTAGGATATTCAAAAGCTAATTTAGGGAAGAAAAAACAGTTTTCGTTTGGCGCTAATTTGCAGTATAAACGAATTGAAAATTATAGCTTTCGTACTTCACCATTCGAAATATTGAACAACGGAAGTATCTCTTATTTACCTTCAATTACCAAACAAAATACCTATCGCTTATTGGCTAGATACAATGCTGTAACACAGGTATTAGGTGAGGAGGCCTATCAAGCCGATTGGCTATTTACACCTAAAAGAGGAACTACCTTTGCTTTTAACGTATCGCAAGTAAAAAGCTTGGCCGCGAATGGCGATGGTAAAGGCAATGCAAAAAAATTATTTCATGAATTATATGGTGAGGTACAGCACAAATTCACCAAAAAATTCAAGGCAAAAGTAGGTTTACAATCTATTTTTTATGACCAACAGCGCTATGAGCAGAAAGATAGTACCTATCCTACCGTAAAAACCCTAACGCCATTTATGGAATTAACTTATAAAATTACGAAAAAAACATCTTTGAGGGTAGAAAGTCAGTATTTAGAAACTGGTCAAGATTTAGGCAGTTTTGTAAATGGAATAGTTGAATTAAACCATGCACCTCATTGGAGTTTTAGTGTTGGAGACATGGTAAATGTTAAACCGCATCGCTCACCATCAAGCACGATTCCATCAGAAATAATTCATTATTACAGTGGTTTTGTTGGTTTTACTGATGGACCAACTGTTTTGACCCTTGCATACATCAAACAAGTACAAGGGGTAAATTGCACTGGTGGTATTTGTAGGGTAGAGCCTGCTTTTAGCGGTGTTAGATTAACCTTGAGCAGCAGTTTTTAAGAATTATTTCTAATTTTAAATAGTTTAGTTACTGTAGGTAATTAAACATCAATTAAATAGTAATTATTTAGTTGTCTTAAGCGGTATTCTCAAATAATGAATTTCAAATATTTCAGAGGTATTGTAATCTATTTTGATTAAAATTGTAACTTTGAATAACCCATCATGAACTACAATTGCATACTCTATACCAAAGAAGGTAATACATTAACCATAACTTTAAATCGTCCAGATGTTTTTAATGCATTTAATGATGAGCAAAGTTATGAATTGCAAGATGCTTTGAAGGCTGCAAAAAGAGATGAGGAGGTAAGAGTAGTTGTTCTTACGGGTGCTGGCAAGGCCTTTTGCAGTGGTCAAGATTTAAAAGCCATTGCAGGTGCTGAAAAGCGTTCATTTATCGATTCGCTTCATAAGCGTTATAATCCCATTATTCGCGAAATGCGAAACATGCCAAAACCTATTGTTTGCAAATTAAATGGTGTTGCTGCTGGTGCTGGTTGCAGTTTAGCATTGGCATCAGATTTTATTATTGCTTCAGAAAATGCAAGTCTAATTGAAGTTTTCATTAATGTGGGACTGGTTTTGGACAGTGGCTCTTCTTTCTTTCTCCCGCGTTTAGTTGGCAGTGCGCGTGCCTTCGAATTGAGCACAATGGGCAGCAAGGTAAGCGCAGCACAAGCGCTAGAATGGGGTATGATTAACCGTTGTGTAAGTGCAGATAAATTAGATGAGGAGACAAAACTAATCACCGATTACTATGCCAACGCGCCTACCAAAGCGATTGGTCTAATGAAAAAAATGCTCAATAAATCATTCAATAGCGATCTTGAAACAATGCTAGAGTATGAGGCTTATTGCCAAGAAACAGCAGGCAGTAGTGCCGATAATAAAGAAGGTGTTGCTGCCTTTAATGAAAAAAGAAAACCACAATTTAAAGGTCAATAATATAGCAATGATGCATTCTAAAATTTTTAAAATTCTATATCTAAATATTGCCATACTTTGTGTTGGTTCAAATAATTTGTTTGCTCAAAATACGCCTGTAGAAATATGTGGTTATCAGCATGAATTAGAAAAAATTATTCAAAAACAACCTAATTATTTAGCGTTGCAAAATGAATGGTATAGAAAAGCTAATGAAGCATACATTGAAGCTCAAAGCACAAAGAGAAAGATTACTTCGGACACCATTGTTTATGAAATCCCAGTGGTGTTTCATATTATTTACAACACAAATTCTCAAAATATTTCAGATGCCTTAATTCTAAGTCAGTTAAATGAATTGAACCTTGATTACAGAAAATTAAACCCAGATACGTCCAGAATTAGACCCGTTTTTAAGTCATTAGCAGCTGATATTAAAATTCGGTTTATCCTTGCGGATAAGGACCCAAATGGCAATGCAACCAATGGCATTAATAGAATAAATACAAGTAGAACTACTTTTGCTACCAATATATATGGAAGCTACAGCGAGGATATGAAGAGTACTAACAATGGAGGACAAACTGCATGGAATCCAGCTAGGTACTTAAATATTTGGGTTTGCAACATGGAATATCCAAGTTATATTGGAATAACTTATGGTTTTGCAACTCCGCCTACTGGCTCTCCTAATTGGGCGCAATTTCAAAGTTCTACAAAAGATAGTACTGACCCTAAAAGTGGGGTTGTATTGCATTATAAAGTAGTTGGTAAAAACAATCCTTTGGCACCAAGCAATTATAAGGAAGCAAATACTGCAACACACGAAGTTGGACACTACCTAGGCCTTAGACATATATGGGGTGATGCTGCTAATCCAAATACCCAAGGTTGTAATGTTGATGATGGTATTTTTGACACTCCTAATGCAAGAGATAAAAATTATACTTGCTCAAATGCCACTTGGAATAGTTGCGTAGATGCAACAAACGACAAGCCTGATATGACAGAGAATTATATGGATTATGCCTTAGATGGTTGTGCCGCCATGTTTACACGAGAACAAGCCTTTATGATGCGTTATGTGCTGAATAATTTTAGAACAGGCCTACCTATTCGGACCATTGTCTACGATACTACAACAGAATACTCAGAGACTGTTGTGAGTGTATATCCTAATCCTACTAAAGCGAATGATCCTTTAACTGTTGTTGTAAATACTAACAATGTATCAGAAGTTTTTAGTTTAACGCTATTTGATAACAATGGAAAAGAAGTTTTACAAAAGCGTATCCAGGCTAATCAAAAAACCGAAGTTGCTACCGCGGTTTATTCAGTTGGTGTTTACTACCTTTTAGTAAAAGATAGCAAAGGCAATATAATTAAAAAGGAAAAATTGATTCTTAATTTATAATTAAGCCATCAATCGATTCCAAGGGATACCTGCTAAAATTAAAACCAAAGCAATGCCGAAATAAATTAGGCTTGTGCGTTTTAACTTATCAAGTTCCATTACCTTTTTTACTTTAGAATAACCAATGTGGACTAAAACCAAAGCTAATAGCATTAATACCACATGTTCAACTGCAATTTTTCTCAAGTCTGCATTTTTCATTACTGCTCCAACCCCATTATTAAATGCCGAAATGCCATAACCGCTATACTTAAAGTATAATAGTGAACCTATGAGTAATTGAATATCACACATAATCATAAAGAATAAGGCTGGTAATTTATCCTTTTTAGAAACTGTTGAATTGTTACTTAAAACTGGTAATACCATGGCCAGAATTCCTGCTAGTAAAACTAACCATCTGATGTATGAATGGGTGCTCTGTAAAAATTGTTGCATAATAAATTTTAATGGTAGCGAAAATAGTAAATAAGTTGAATAACCTTGTAAAATATGGCATTAAATTTATAATCAAAAAAATGGTCAATAAAATTTAAACCTTTTGTTCAAGGCACAGGTCTATTATAGCGTTTTCAATCGCTCCCATAGCTAATCCCTCTAATTCAAAAAGCTCAGACATTGAACCGTGGGTTGTAAAATGATCGGTTATGCCAATTGATTTAAGTTGTCCCTTATATCCCATTTCGCTTGCAAATAGGGCTATTGTACTTGCTAAGCCTCCTAATTTCTGACCCTCTTCTACCACTAATACCTTCGTGAAATTGGAAAATATTTGTATGAGTGTTTCAGTATTCAATGGCTTTATAAATTTAAAATCATAATGTGCAACACTGTATCTATCATTTAATTCAGCGATGGCTGCTTCACACTCAGACGCAATAGTACCAGTACTAATTAGACAAATTTGTCTTCCTTCTGTTAAACATTCTGTTTCACCAATTACCATGGGCTTAGTTGATGAATTTAAACTACTATTATGGGCATACCCCCTTGGGTATCGAATGGCCACCGGTGATTCTAAATGTGATACCGCCATGTCCATTGCCTTTGTTAATTCAAGTTCATTTCGAGGCGAGACAATCACTAAGTTAGGAATCGTTTGTAAAAAGGGAATATCGAATACACCATGATGTGTAGGGCCATCTTCACCTACTAAACCTGCTCTATCAATTGCAAAGATAACTGGTAGATTTTGTAGGGCTACATCGTGTATTAATTGATCATAACCCCTTTGTAAAAAAGTTGAATAAATACAACAAAAGGGTCTTAAACCAGCAGCAGCTAAAGCGGCTGCAAAAGTGACTGCATGCTGCTCTGCTATGCCAACATCAAACACCCTATTAGGAAATTTTTGTTGCATAAAATGTAAGGAACTGCCCGAAATCATTGCGGGTGTGATGGCAACAATTGTCTCGTTTTTTTGAGCTAATACAAGAAGATGATTTCCAAAAATATCTTGGTATTTTGGAAGGTTTGATTTGATGGCTAAACTTTTTCCAGATAATTTATCAAACTGAGAAGTGCTATGCCATTTTGTTTGTTCTTCTTCTGCGGCTTTGTAGCCCTTCCCCTTGATTGTTTTTATATGTATAACCTTAGGGCCTTCAACCAATTTTGTTTCGTTAAATACAGTCAGTAATTCAGCAATATTATGACCATCAATTGGACCATAATATTGAAAACCAAAGTCGGTAAAAAGATTGTCTTGTTTATATTCCAATTGCTCAAGGTATTCGCCAAGTGCGCCTTGGCTTGGGTCGATTCCAATGTGGTTATCATTTACAATGACCGTAATATTTGTATTGGAAATACCTGCATTATTAAGCCCTTCGAAAGCCTGACCCGCACTAAGTGCACCATCTCCTATGATTGCAATATTCTGTCTGTTTAAGCCTTGAATGTTAGCTGCAACAGCATAACCTAAAATAGCAGAGATTGCAGTTGATGAATGACCAGTTCCGAAAGCGTCGTGTTCGCTTTCACTTATTTTAGGAAAACCACTTATACCATTGAGTCGTCGAATGTTATTAAAGGCCTTTTTTCTCCCTGTCAAGATTTTATGTGCATAGGCTTGATGACCGACATCCCATACCATTTTATCAGTAGGCGAATTAAACACATAGTGAAGTGCAATACTTAGCTCGACTGTCCCCAAATTAGCCGCAAAATGTCCACCTTGTTCTGCTATTTTCTCTATTAAAAATTGTCTTAGATAATCAGCATATGCTAGCAGTTGGCTAGGGGTTAGTTGCTTTAATAATTCAGGTGAATCTATGGCTTCGAAGGTCTTTAACACCTTACAAAGTTAAAAGATTTTGTGCAAAGCCCTTTTTAAAATCTGTTCGCTTTTATTTTAAAACAAGGTTAATCCAAATCTGAAACCTAATCGCATTGTAAAATAGTAACCTTTCCAGTTAGCTTGTACAAATCTTTTATCGTCAAATGCAGAGATGGTTTCATTGCTTAAATCGGCCTCGGAAATACTGAGATCTTGGCAGTTGTATTTAATAGTTCTTGTACCTGCCCCAATGCCCCAGAACCCCGTTATAAATAAGTGTGTTTTCCAATTGTAAAGATTGGCCTTACAATTTACTAACAATTCCATTCTTGTAATTTCGGGGTGCAAAGTAACCGTCTTTAAAAAAGTATTCACTCTTACATTCGTTAACTCTGGGTCGCTTGTAAAGTTGCCATATAGAAACTGAAAACCTCCACCTTGGCTTTGACACTTTTTGTCATAAGATGTAAATTTATTTTCCATAAAATAAATGCCATAGCTGTAATCTGTACCAGTGAGATTTTTCCATCCAGCACTATAAGTAGGCACGTTTTCTAGTATTTTACCACCAACAAATCTATTATTTGCAGCAAAACCAAAGAATGAGTTCATTCTAAACTCATGAACTACAATTCCAGTTCTTAATTCTACAGAAACAGGTAAAAATTTAAACGCCCCGCCCTTCCCTTTCATATTTAAACCCGCAAAAGGATTGAATGCTAATGCTAAATTAGCCTTGCGTTCGCCACTTGAATAACTGTTTTTTCTAGCCTTTTTCTTATCTTCCTTTAACTTGTTTTCCCGCTCTTCAGCTTCACGTTTTTCAATTTTTTTCACTTCAGATTCAGCTTTCGCACAATCAAACTCTGGCGACATGGCTTTACAATATAGCAAATAGTTTTTAATTTGTTCTGAACTCATTAAGGCCAATTTATCTTGCATTAACTGCATCGCCTTTCTTAAATAGGGTTTGTCGATATCATTGTTATAGGCAATTTTTGCAAACAACATAGAGAAATTCAGAGATATTCCAACACCATTGCTGTAGCCATTGTCAGCAATCTTTAGTGCATTTAAATTATCATTTAAGTCAAGCGCTGCATTGATTCCTCTAATTAAATCTGTTTCGTTAGACGGCTTCCGCTCAGTCATTTCACGCATTAAGCTTTTCATATAGTCTATGTTCAAATCCTTATCGGCATTGGTAAGTGCCTTATAATTTTCGAGGGTTAGAACATAATTAAAATAGGCTTTTGGATTATCTTTTGCATTCACATAATACGTTGCCATATAGGAATGTAGCAAAAATAAATTGGTGCCATTGATTGTAGATTCATTTTTCTCAACCGCAACAACATCATTTTTAAATAAGTAAACGTAGTAATCTTGAGTAATGCCGTTCTTAAAAATCGAAGAAAATTTTAGAAATAGATTGTGCCAATAATTTGCATAATAACCCTCATCTATTCTCGTTACATAACCTCTAAGATCAGATATCGGAATATCATCTGGCGATAGTCTCATTAAATAAAAATTATTGAGATTTTCGATGATATTTCTATGGGTACTTGACAATGTGAATTTTTCTTTTTTAGCCTTGTAATAATAATATTCTGCCCAGTTTGTATAAATTAAACTTAAGATATAACGGTGAAGGTTTCTCTTTTCAGGATACTTTATCATCATATGTTCATATAAACCGGTTAAAGAATCCATGGTTAAAGGGCTTAATAACTCATCTTCTTCAAACTTTCTAGAAAAATCCATATCACCACGTATTTTGTCTATCATATCCCAACCCAATAATCTTGCCTTTTCCTCGGTTAAGGTTTCCATGTAAGTATTTGAATAGAGCTTAAACGGAACTAAATCTGTTATATAAACAATCTCATTTTGTTTATACTGGGTGGCAATTAGACCAAAGTTTTTAAGAAAATACTCCGTTTTTATTTTGTTAGAAAATGTACCAGACTCAATATGCTCGACAACAAAGATTCTTTCATTATTGCCATTAAATGCCATCGTTTTATAGGAGCCTTTTGCCTTGATGGTTTTACCTGAAATTGGATCTGAATAAGTCCACTCTGTAGTTTGATAACTTTCACTTGGTACCTGATAATAGGTTGTTGGAGTAGTTAATGCGGTATAAGTTTCGCCTTCCACCTCATCAAATAAAAAATCATTTTTAATATTATATTTACTATAGCCTTTTAATATGGCTTTATTGCCATTAAAATTTATAAAGTAGGCATAGTCTTCGATTGTGCTTAGTTGCCCAGCTCTATAATAAATTAATTTGTAAGTAATTGTGCCATCACTTTCTATAATTGGCTCATATTTTACTTCATGGCCCTTAAAAATATTGACATCGATATTGGTAAAATCTTCGTTAATTTCTTTAACCTCTGATGGGTAAAGGCCCTTAATTGAATTGACCTTGGGAATTATGTAGTTAACGGCAATTTCTTGGGCATTAATAGAAATCTGATGGATTAGAAAAAGAATTGTGATTAATTTTTTCATTTTTCAAATATGAAGAACAATCAATTAATATACAATACTACAGATGAACTAAATTAGTGTTTTTTGCATTTTAAAATGTGGTATTCCTACCTCCAAAAATTGTTCGCCAATTTTCTCATATTTCATTGATTTATAAAAAGGTACCGCATTTGAACGCGCATGCAATTGAATTTGGGTGAGTTGATTTGCAATGGCCCAATTTTCGGAATATTTTACTAATACCTTGCCGATTCCATTCCCTTGCAAGTGATTATCTACGGCCACTTGACGCATTTTTACAACACCTTGACCATACTTTACCATGATTAACACAGCAACTAACTTTTCATCAAGAAATGCAGCAAAATGAAATTGTTTATTTTCACTTTCTAAATCCTCGGCATTAAAATCAAGGCCTATTGGAAATCTTAGGATTTTTCTTCTTAGCTCAATACTTTCTATTTGTTCCTTTGAGCCAAATTCTATAAGTCT
>CANFUB010000038.1 GCA_947450015.1 Bacteroidota bacterium
GCAATTATTTCTGATTCATTAAACCATGCGTCTATCATTGATGGCGTGCGTTTATGTAAGGCAGCAAGGTACAGATACAACAACAATGATATGGCTGATTTGGAGCAACAATTAATTGCCGCTAATAATGCTGGTCATAAGCATAAAATAATTGTAACAGACGGTGTATTTAGTATGGATGGTTATGTGGCGCAACTTGATAAAATTAATGCGCTAGCAAATCAATACGATGCTTTGGTGATGGTAGATGAGTGCCATGCTGCTGGATTCATTGGTAAAACAGGAAAAGGTACACCAGAATTATGTGGTGTACATGGACAAATAGATATTGTTACTGGCACATTGGGTAAAGCATTGGGTGGTGCGATGGGCGGTTATACCACAGGTAAAAAAGAAATTATTGAATTGTTGCGTCAACGCTCACGACCTTATTTATTCTCAAATTCATTGGCCCCCGCCATTGTGTCTGCTAGCTTAGAAGTCTTTAAAATTTTAGGTGAATCGACAGAATTACGCGACAAACTTGAGTGGAATGTTAATTATTTCAAAGCTGGGATTAAAAAAGCGGGCTTTGACTTTAAAAATGGTGATAGTGCAATTGTGCCAATCATGCTATATGATGCCAAGTTGAGTCAGACCATGGCAGATAAATTATTAGAAGAAGGTATTTATGTTATTGGATTTTTCTATCCGGTTGTTCCAAAAGATCAAGCGAGAATAAGAGTTCAGTTATCTGCTGCGCACGAGCAACACCATTTAGATAAGGCGATTGCAGCTTTTACAAAAGTGGGTCTTGAATTAGGTGTTATTAAACAAGCGCAGTAAAATCTTAGTTGGCATAAAATCTTGAAAATCAAATCATTTCTATTGTTATTATGATTATAAATGATTTAGTTTGTATCACATACAATAACTAATAACAAATGACCATAAATAAAATTGATTTAGCATACATAATAGATGATGATGAAATCATAATTTATTTAACAGGCGCACTTATAAAGAAAGAAGAATTTTGCAACAGAACTGAAACATTTACAGATGGACTACAAGCCATCAAAAGATTAAAGGTTGCAATTGAGAATAATGAAGATTTGCCTCAAGTGATACTTTTCGATTTAAATATGCCAGTAATGGATGGTTGGGAATTTGTAGATGCCTATATGAAATTGGGAATAGATAAGTCGATTCCTTTATTTGTATTTACCTCATCAATCAATCCAGCAGATAAGGAGAAGTCTTTTTCATATACATCAATTAAAGGCTTTATTCAAAAACCGCTTACCAAACAAAAATTAGACAAAATTTTACGCATTATTTCTTAATTTACTTGTTCAAAGGTATTTTTTTTTAAAGCGCTATATTTTTTGTTTAAGAATATAATTATCAGTCACTTATTTTTTTGATTCTTTTTTGAAACTTGAAAAAATGAAAAAAAAATTATTGATTCATAATCGGTAGATAAACATATTGATAAATAAAATTAATGAATACTCATTGACTTTAAATTACTGTTTTTTACATCAAAAACGCGTCATTTTAGAGTTGCATTTTTTAGTTTTAAAAACTCAATATTTAAAACATTAAAAATCAAATTTATAATGTTATAATGTATTGTTTGTAAGGGTCTTCGACTGATGTTGATCAGTTTTGAAAAGCCGAATTTTATGATAGCTTTGTTGAAACTAAACTTGCAAACACTTATGAAAACTAAATCAATCAAAGTCGTTGTTATTGAACAACAACATTACTACAGTCAATTAATCGGTGAAGAAATTAATGAACTGCGTAATAACAAATCGCTCACAAATTTAAAATTCGAAATTGAATCTAAGTCAAGTGTAGACAGCGTTTTGGGCACTTCCAAAAATAATTTCCAAGTCGTGGTTTTCGATAATCATTTTAGCAACGTTCACCAGCGAAGTGATTATGATGTCATGAAAACAATAGATGCAATAAAATCTAATAATAAAAATTGTTTTTTTATCTCTGTTTCAGGTTATAGAGAAATCAATATTTTAGGGCACTTATACAAAAACGGAGAACTTACTTTTGTTTACAGTAAACAATGTAAAATTCGCAACGAAAATTTAGATGATAGCATTTCTAAACCATCCTTCTACAAACTAATGGAACGCTATATCGAAGGTGTATTAAAAGAGATTCAACAAACCAAACATCTATTAGCTGCTTAGTTCCCGACTTTCTAATTAAAAAGATTCGTCACTGGCGTTTCAAGCGCTTCACTTATTTTGTAAAGTGTCTGAATGGTGGGATTTGCCTGTCCTGATTCAATTCTAGACATGCTTGCTTTATCAAATTGGCAAATATTTGCCAATTGAATTTGAGTCATTTTTTTTTCTGCACGCAGTTTTTTAATGGTAGACCCAATTGTTTTTAAAAATTCGTCTTTTGTCATGATGTTAAAACTGACTGCAATATGCAGCATACTTTACGTTTTTTAAATGACGGAAATCAGCATAAAAAAGATTGTTTTTAGAATGAATTTAGGTATACTTTGCTTAATTCAGAGTATGCTTCGGCATTTTTTAGGATTTTAATTTTTTGATCTTCGCCAATCGATTTAATAATTTTCGCAGGTATGCCTAATACCAAACTATAGGGCGGAATTTTCATGCCTTCTGGCACTACAGCGCCTGCACCGATGATGCTAAATTCTCCAATATTTACACCATTCATGATGGTTGCACGCATACCAACCAAAACATTGTTGGCAAGGGTTGCGCCATGCACAATGGCCCCATGACCGATAATACACGCTTCTCCGATGGTCGTAGGAAATCCCGGATCCACATGAACAACGGCATTGTCTTGAATATTACTTTTGTTGCCAATTGATATTTTATCGCTATCTGCCCGAACCACCGCACCAAACCAAATACTTACATTTTCACCTAAGGTTACATTGCCAATAACCCTTGCTGTATCTGCAATAAAAATTGCTTTACCTTTGCAGTCAATCTGTTTTATATTCTGAATATTCATGATGCTTAAAAATTATACCCTTACAAACATAGGCCAATTAATGGGAATTTTACCAAAAGAAACCTTGTTGTTAAAGGGCGAAGAAATGGGCCATATCAATGCGCTGCACAATGCATTCGTTGAGGTAGTTGACGGCAAGATTCAATCTTATGGTATAATGGACAATTGTCCTGAAACCGACCATCAAATTGTCAATATGCATGGCGACTGGCTTATGCCTGGGTTTGTGGATTCACATACCCACATGGTATTTGCAAGTAGCAGGCACAACGAGTATGTAATGCGTTTGCAAGGTAAAACTTATGAAGACATTGCTGCAGAAGGTGGAGGAATCTTAAATTCTGCAAAAAAATTGCAGGCGATAGACGAGGATACCTTATTCAAGAAAGCACTAAAGTATGCAGAAGAAGCGATCGCTAGTGGCACCTTGGCACTTGAAATAAAAAGTGGCTATGGTTTAACTGTCGACGCTGAATTAAAAATGCTAAGAGTGGTAAAGCGATTGAAAAATGAACTACCAATCAGTATTAAAGCCACTTTTTTAGGAGCGCATGCATTTCCTGCAGAATACAAATCAAATCACCAAGGTTATATCGATTTAATTATAAATGAAATGTTACCTGTTATCGCTAAAGAAAACTTGGCAGATTACATCGATGTGTTTTGTGATAAGGGTTTTTTTAGTGTTGAAGAAACTACACAAATACTTAGTGCAGCCGCCGCTTTAGGGTTACAACCAAAAATTCATGGCAATGAATTGGGCTTAACTGGAGGGGTTCAAACAGCAGTTGATAATAATGCACTTTCTGTCGATCATCTTGAACACTTGAGTGAAGTTGAAATAAATTATTTATTAAACAGCAATACAATGCCAGTTATATTGCCTGGAAGTTCATTTTTTCTAAAAATACCGTATGCCCCAGGCCGAAGAATGATAGATGCAGGATTGCCTGTTTGTGTGGCCAGTGATTTCAATCCTGGTAGCAGTCCACATCACAATCTTTGGTTTACATGGAGTTTAGCATGCTTATACAATGGCTTATTGCCAGCCGAAGCCTTTAATGCGTTAACAATTAATGGTGCTTATGCTTTAGGATTAAGCGAAACCCATGGCAGCATTGCCGTCGGAAAAAATGCTTGTTTTATACAAACCCGTGCCTTCGATTCTATCAACGAAATACCCTATTGGTTTGCGCAATCGCATGCCAAGAAAGTTTGGTATTAATCAGCAGTGATAAGGGTTGTATGATTTACCATATGCTATAATTCAAGGAAATTCCAGTGAAGCCCATTTTCATTTTGAAATCATTCGTTGGGTCGGATTTTAGGTTGAGAATAATAAAATTTGTTACGCCATGCAAGGTATTGACTTCTAAAAAAAGGCGCTTATACAATTTAAATTCTACCCCTAAACCCAAGGCCAATGTATAGGATTTCATTTGGCTTTTGCCATTGTTTGTCCAACGTATTTCTTCAGCGACACTATCAATGTCAAAGGTATTTATGGTGTTGAGATAGTGACCAAGACCATAGTTAATTTTCATCCAATCGAATACTTTATATTGTACTTGGGTATTAATGATAAAACCATTCAGACGAATATGTCCTGTGGTATTAAAATTATTAATACTGCTATTCGGTGCAGTGTAATGATAACCGATACGGGCGTGAGAATATAAACCCTCGATTAGAATATTTTTATTGGGTGTGAATGGTAAATGCAGATTTACACCAATGGCAGGATTGCTCAATGGTGCCATTTCGCTATAAAAAAAAGCTGTTTTTGAAAGCGATGAGCTAACAACCTTATTGAATCCAAAATTGTAGGAGGCGAACATTATGTGCACTGATTTTGTGCTATCAGGCAATGCCACTAACGACCTAAAACCAACGCCAAATAACAATATTATTAAAGAAAGGATTTTCAACATCCGCATCTCACAAAACTAAAGAAATATTCGAATGAAAATCTCGTATTTTAATTTTACGTTTGCAGTAGAAAAATAATTATGTCTGAAAATATTTTAGTAATCGGAGCTTGCGGTCAATTGGGAACTGAGCTTGTTGAATCATTGAGAACCATCTATGGCGATAGCAATGTAATTGCTTCTGATATTCGCCAAAGCGAACACGCGGTTTTTAAACAAGGTCCATTTGAAAATTTAGACATTTTAGATAAAAATAGATTAAGCGAAATATTGACCAAATATCAACCTAAGCAAGTCTATCATTTAGCGGCATTGTTAAGCGCTACTGCAGAGGCTAAGCCAAAGTTAGGTTGGACGTTGAACATGGATGGCTTATTTAATGTATTAGATGCAGCTGTAGATTTTAAAATTGGTAAAGTATATTGGCCAAGTTCGATTGCTGTGTTTGGTCCAGGTACACCAATTAACCATACACCACAAAATTGTGTTATGGATCCCAATACCATTTATGGTATTAGTAAATTGGCAGGAGAGCGCTATTGTGAGTATTACTTTCAAAAAAGAGGTGTTGATGTAAGAAGTTTGCGTTACCCTGGTTTAATTGGACATAAGAGTGATCCAGGCGGTGGAACTACAGATTATGCAGTAAGCATCTATCACGATGCATTACAAACAGGTGTTCACAATTGTTTCTTAAAAGACAATACAGAATTGCCAATGCTTTATATGCCCGATGCCTTAAAAGCAACCTTGGACATAATGCATGCACCTGCAGAGCAAATCAAAATTAGAAGCAGTTATAATTTAGCAGGCATGAGTTTTTCTCCTGCTGAAATTACAGCAGCCATTCAACAATATATTCCCAACTTTAAAACAGAGTACAATCCGGATAGCAGACAAGCCATTGCCGATAGTTGGCCGAATAGCATAGATGATACAGAAGCAAGAAAAGATTGGGGTTGGAAGCCTGACTTCGACCTAGATAAAATGACCAAGGATATGTTAGTTAACCTAGCACCACGTTACGGTAGTACCTTGCCATCTTTATAGGATTTAAAGTTATTTAGTCAACTTTATAAGCTAACCTTAAATAATTTCAAATGAAATTAAAATTTCTTTTAGGGTTATGTATTTATGTATTGTACTTCGGTATCAGTGCTCAATCACCTCCCATTACTACCCATGTCACGCAACATTATTTGGGAGCTTGGGCGTACAGTCAACATATTAATATTGTTTTGTTAATTCAAGACGAATTGAATAATGGAGAATTGAAATTATTTAAATCAGATGGAACACAATATTCTGAAAGTGAAATAAGAAGCGAATTTCTTTTGCGATATGAAAACGAAAAGTATCTATATTCCAAAAAAGATACTAATTTTATTTATAAATTTGGAGACCTTGGTGGGGTATACTCAACTATAGGAAATCAATTGGCCTTTTCTAGTGATTTCATTCAGTTTGGGTTTAGTGAAAATTATTTAAATTTTTACATATCAAGATTAGCGTTTGATAAGTATCTAAGTAGAGAACAACTTAATTATTTGGAACAGTTTAACAACAAAGGAATTCTTTTTCTTGACTCAATTCCAAAAACAAGTTTAATATTATTTAACAAAATGACCAGGGCCTTATACAATCAAAGCTTTAGCAATAATATTAATGTATATCGCACGCCATCTTTAATAAAAAATGACACTATTAATAAGCGAATTGAAGGTTATGGAGGGATTGAACGTATCGTTTTTATAAGTACTAATCCAAAAGATCCTACTATTGGTGTTGATTCTGCATATTTACAAAAAATGCCTTATGATACAAGTATTCTAAAAAGGCATATTTCAATTAGTTTCATAATTAATAATAATACGATACAGCTCACGGCTTTAAGCTCATTTTACATTGCTCGTCCTTATAAAAAATCAAGTTATCTTATCAAAGAATCCATTGGTTATATTAAATTCACCGAAATTAATTTTTTGACAGGTAAACAACTAGAAATATTAAACGATTTAGTGCCAATAAAAATTGATGAGATAATGCGAGATCCATCATCTTCTTGGTTGTGGCAATACAACAGTAGATACAATAATTATTTAAGAGATTTTCAGGTTCAAGTTGATGAAATGGATTAAGTTTTACTAAAATTTACTAGTTTTCAATTGAGCACTTTAGCTTGTAATAATTTATTGCCAATTTTACATTGTAGACATCGCTTTTTATCGCAGAATTGAGATTTTAATTCCAGCAATGCTTGGGTGTCAAATGCCGATTTGGCCGATAGGCCTAAATCTTCCCAATGCTTAATAATACTATTGCTTTCAGGGGCTAAATGTTGGAGCAATGAAATGGCTTTATTGCAAATATTTTCGTTGCCTATGTTTTTACCGTAAACAAAAAGTACAGGTACTACCGCATTGATTAAAAGCAACTGTCGAGCAGCTTCTGAAAGCTCGGCACTGTGTTTTTTTGCCACCTTTCCAAAAACATAATGGGTTTGCCAATATTCCGAACCTTCAACATCGAATAATTGAATAATGTCTTTAACATCGTTTAATTCAATGATGAGCGCAAATAAATGGTGGCTTTTATAAATTAGTGCCGACAATTGCGCCAAACGCATGGTAGGGAAATTACCAGGGCGCATGCGCATTAATTTAAAACTACTTGGTTCGTTCGAATGCAATTGGTATTTCTGCTTTAGAAATTGCCATTCCTTTCTTAAGTTATTGTGGTAGTCGTCTAATATTACCTCATTCAGGAAACCAGCTGTGCCGAAAAGAAGTGCTTCTATTTGCTGCGCATCGTTTCTATGTTTTCCTAAAATCTGCAGGGGTAGTCTTAAAGCTAATTCTTCAAAAGGTTGGGCATTGGTTCCAAACCCAAAACTTCTCGCAACTGCAAAATAGAAAACAGAGTGCCAATCGTTGTTACAGCTGTTTAACCATTCTTGAATTTGATCACTTTTTCTTTCTAATCGATTAACTAAGGTACGATCTAATGCTTGGGTAATTGTGAAATGATCGATTTTAGAAATCAAACTCGCACAAGGAATCCATTGCTCTGATTGCTTTAATAATTTAAAATGTTTAATGACCTCTGGATAAATCCTTTCATTTAAAACAAAGGTAGGCACATAACTGCCATCCATGCGTTGGGCTACTTTTTGATGATTGAACACAACATGCAAAACAGTATTGTTATAGGCTGTATCCAATTGGTGCTTGTGCAAAAACCAATCGTTAGAATTGATGTGTATTTCGATATTTCCCACCCAATCGGCCTCTCCAATGCGAATGCGTGCCTCGCTGAAATCGGGGCCAGAATCGCGGTTTAAACGGCCGCGTTTTAAAATTAAAATTGGTTGGCCATCGGTGGTTTTTAAGTCTTCGGAATTAAATAAACCAGCTTGCCAAATGTATTGCAATAAGTCTTCGTTCATTTTAGTTTTATGCAAGTTTAAAAAAAATTAAGCATAAAATAAAAATTTTCTAATCGATAGAGTCTTGTTGACAATTGGTATATTTTCTTGTCGAAATTTTAGCTGAAAAAGGATTGGGATGCCCTAAATTTGTATCCATAAAATGGGTTAGAATCGACAAGCATTTATAACTTATTTTATGTTTTTATTTTTAAAACCTTTAACTATCAAATGGACCATATAAAGCTGCTTCCCGATAATATTGCCAATCAAATAGCAGCTGGAGAAGTTGTACAACGACCTGCCTCAATCGTTAAAGAATTGCTTGAAAACTCAATTGATGCAGGGGCTACAAATATTAAATTAATTACAAAAGAAGGCGGCATTCTATTGGTTCAAATAATCGACAATGGAAGTGGAATGAGTGTTACCGATGCAAGAATGTGTTGGGAGCGCCATGCTACATCAAAAATTAGTAGTGCTGATGATTTATTTAAATTGAAAAGTTTCGGTTTCAGAGGTGAGGCATTGGCTTCAATAGCTGCGATTGCACATGTCGAAATGAAAACCAAAAGAGCCGAGGATGAGATTGGCACTTTAATTAAAATTGAAGGGAGTAAAGTCAATGAACAAAGTCAGACAGCTACACCCAACGGTACCACGTTTTCAATTCGAAATTTATTTTACAATGTACCTGCTCGCAGAAACTTTTTGAAAAGTGTGCCTGTGGAAATGCGCCATATCATTGATGAGTTTACGCGCGTTGCAATGCCGCATTATAATATAGCAATGAGTCTTTATCACAACGATAAAGAAGTTTTTGAACTAAAACCAACAAGCTTAGACAATCGCATTGCAGAGTTGATTAGCAAGAAGAATACAAATGATTTTTTGAGCGTTTCAGAAAATCATGATTTAGTTGCTGTCAATGGATTTGTTGGTAAACCCGAAATAGCAAAGCGCACCCGTGGTGAACAATTCTTATTTGTCAACAACCGTTTTATTAAGGATGCTTACCTTAATCATGCCATCGCTTCTGCCTACGATCAACTCATTGCCAAGGACCAGTTTCCAATGTATGCCTTGTTTTTAACAATCGATCCTGCCCGCATTGATGTCAATATTCATCCTACAAAAACGGAAATTAAATTTGATGATGAGCGTGCCATTTACGCATTGGTAAAATCAGCCGTAAGAAAGGCATTGGGACAATACAATAATACTCCAGAACTCGAATTTGCAGATAAAAATGTATTTAATCCAGTTGGTTTTTTAAATAGAGAAGTCGTTCACACCCAATCGCCCGATGTAAAAACAAACAGGAGTTACAATCCATTTGCTTCCGAACAACAATGGAAAAATGTTCAAACCAGTCAATGGCATAAATTATTTGACACCAATATCGATCAAAAGGAGAGTGTTCATACTTTTATTTCATCAAGCAATGAAATTTCAAACAATGGCTTAGGTTTATCACAGGATATCATCGATTTTGAAGTTATTCAATTAAGTAATGGTTGTTTGGCTACCAATCGAAATGGGCATTTTTACATAATCGATCAACGGGCTGCACACGAACGAATTCTGTTTGAAAAATATTCTCAAAACATTGTTTACCGATCGGCTACTGTGCAACAGTTATTGTTTCCGCGCACCATAGAGTTATCTAAAACAGATTACATGCTTGCCCATGATTTATTGGATGATATCAAGGATTTGGGCTTTGATGTGGCCGATTTTGGTACCAATTGTCTTATCATCAATGGAGTGCCTGCCGAGACAATTAAAGGCAGTGAAAAAGAATTACTGGAAAGTTTGCTAGAAAATTATAAAAATAATTCAGGCAGTTTTGCCGGTGATAAGCGCAAGGCTTTGGCCCTATCATTGGCACAGAATGAAGCCATTTTGCGAACCAAGCCGCTAGAAAAAGAAGAACAAATAGAATTGATCAATCAACTTTTTAAATGCGAGACTCCTGCCACACGACCGAATGGCAAACCAGTTTTTGTAGAGTTTACTAACCAAAAAATTACAGATTTATTTCAATAACCCATGCGCATCGATTTAACCCCTGCTGTCAAACAAATATTAATTGCCTGTATTGTTCTTTTTATAGGTACATATCTCTTGAAAATGAGAGGTGTTGTTAACTTAGAATTTTTATTAGCAGCGCATTATCCCAACTCTGTTCTCTTTAAGCCATGGCAAATCATCACCCATATGTTCATGCACGATTCAACGAATATTGGGCACTTGGTGTTTAATATGTTCGGTTTGGTTTCCATTGGAATGATTATGGAAGATTTTATGGGAACGAAAAAATTTGTGCAACTCTATTTTATTTCAGGTTTTGGAGCATTAGCAATACATTTTCTAGTTCAAATTTTTCAATTGCACTATCAATTTGGCTTATGGCTACCTAGCCTCGCTGATTTAGGCTTAGGCATCGAAGGCAATACCATTTATTCGAATGGAAGTATAATTAAGACACAAGAGGCTTTAGCCGATGTTGGAGGAATTGTAGCTGGCTCAGTTGAAGGTGCTAGTGGTGCGTTATACGGAGTAGTAGTGGCCTATGCTTTTTTGTTTCCCAATAGAACCTTAATGATTATGTTTATTCCTTATCCTATTAAGGCTAAATATTTAATTCCAGGATTCTTAGTATTAGATTTGGTATTGGGAATTACCCACCCAAAAGGCGATAATGTGGCACACTTCGCACATATTGGAGGTGCCCTTTTTGGATTCCTATTGGTGTGGTATTGGAGAAAATTTGATAGAAAAAACTTTTTCTAGTTTAGTTTTAACCCACGTTTCAATAGATACTTTTTACAAGCTTCACAAAATGCTTTTTCTTCATCGGTTGGATTTTTACCATTTGCATCGCGCATAAAACAGGTTTTTTCTTTACAATGTGGCAAGCCTTGTGTATGCCCAAGCTCATGAATGGCGACTTTAAATAATTGTTCTGCTTTATTTGTATTTTTAAGGCGATAGCTCGAAGCAACACATACTGATCCAGGGCAGTAGCCTAGGCCCATGACACCCCAATCTTGTATGCCATTTTTAGTAGTACTTATGTCGCTTGCTGTTAAACCTATGAGAAAAGTGGATGTGTTATTTATTTGCGTTAAATATTTCAATATTGAATCTGCTCTGTATCTATTCTTATTGTGGTTTAAGGCAGTTTTAGGCAATGAAATAGGTTTGCGTATATAGATTGGTCCAACCACTTTCTCGAGCGCCTTGTGTACCGATTTTAAATAAGCCTCGGGCATATCATCAAATGGTTGAATTTCTACTGTTAATTTTGGGCTGCTTCCATACTGACATCCATTAAGACTTGTAAATAGCAGCCCTATAAAAATGCAGAAAAACCTTATTGATAATGCAGCTCTCAAAAATTAAGGTAATTGCTCTAGACCATTCTTACAGCGTATTTCACCAGCTATTTTTTTTATTTCCATTTGATTCAAACCAATGTTTACATCGGTATCCGAATAATTCAAGGGGTGGTGTAAATGGTATTCTGTGGCAGAAAATCGAATGGAGATAAGTTGAATGCCATTCTTTTTTAAACGCCACTCAATATCGGAGTCTTCGCCAACGCCTGCCGTTATATAGTCTTCATCAAAGCCATTAATGGCAACAATTTCATTTTTATAAAGCCCCCAATTACAACCATAAATGCCGATTTCTCTTATTTGTTTTATTACAGGTAGACTGAACGAATACTTGAGTCCTTTCGCACCGTTTTTTAACAAATGCCAAAAGGATAGCAAAGACAGGTTTTTTGATTGGTAGAGCTTTTGTGTTAAGGGTTCACTTAGCATAACCCTGCGGCCAAATAAAGCGGCTTTTGGCTCTGCTGCTTCAACATATCGTTTTATAAAATTTTTATGTGGTATACAGTCCCCATCAATAAAAATGATGAACTCACCTTCGGCATGGTGAATTGCTTTGTTTAGAATTTTGTTTTTTCGAAAACCAGCATCTTCACTTTGTGCAATGTGTTTTATTGGTATGCTTGAATTTGCTGTTAATTCCTCTATGAATAATCTGGTATTTGGGTTATTATCATCCTCGGCCACCAAGATTTCGAAGTTGCGGTAGGTTTGCAAAGCCAAAGCTTTAATAATAAGTGCGAGTGCAGCAGTGTTTTTATAAAATGCAATTATGATACTAACCTTCTTCCCCTTCATGTCGTGCAAACATAATAATTTTCTAAACGAAAATAGGCGGGTAATTAACCCGCCTATTGCTTATTTTTTTAGAAGTTCTAATTAGTGTTGGTGATTGTGTTCTTCAATCATTTTGTAAAAACCTTCGATGCTAGTATGTTTCTCGTTGTAAGAAATAATTTCTTTCAATTTGTTGTATACTTTTCTGCGAACTGCAATATCGTTCATTTGCTGAACGTGGGCTTCTTTTTTCAAACTATCATCACTGAATTTTTTCACGAATTCGAAATCTGGATTTTGCATGCCATAATTTCTGAACAATGATAAAGTATAACCCAATGAAGCATCTTCAATATCTTCTTTGGTAACTTGAATTTCATATTTAGCAGCTACTTTTTCTCTGATTAGTACTTCTTTCAAGGTACTAGATTCAGCAGCATAACGCTCATCGATATTCTCTTCGTTGTAATTATCTTCTTTACTCACCAATAACCAACGCTTTAAGAAAGCATCTGGCAAAGTAATTGGATGTTTATCGTTTAACAAGTGGGTCAGCATATGTTCAATCTGATGCTCACTCTCGTTCTTGTAATAAACTTCCAGGTTTTCTTTGATTTTAGTTCTAAACTCCTCTTCACTGCTTACAGCGCCTTCGCCCATCACAGCATCAAAAAGTGTTTGATTAATTTCAGCAGGAATTCTTCTGCTAATTTCAGTAACGGTTAATTTAAAGTTTTTATTTAAATCATTCACTGCTTCTTTAGCAATTCCCAATGAAGAACTAATAACGGTTTCGTTGCCATTGAACAATGCTGAAATATCAACGGTAATGGTTGAATCTTTAGCAATACCGATTAAGCTATTTTTTAAAGCCTCATCCTTGATAAGTTCAGGACTAAACGATGTTTTTTTATCAGCAACACCACCTTCGAAAGCTTCGTTGTTCTCGTTTAATTCAGTTAAAGTACCATAAATTAAATCTTTTTCTTCAGCAATTTCAACATTCTCCATGCTACCTTGACGGGTACGCAAAGTTTCAATTTCTTTATCTACTTCGCTGTCTTCAACGTCGATTATGTATTTATCAAGTTTATCTTTTTCGCTTATGTTTAATTCAAATTGAGGTGCTAAACCTAAATCAAACGCAAATAAGAAGTCTTCGCCTTTTTCGATGTCAACTTCAGATTTGATAGATTCACTCTCAACAGGTTGTGCTAAGATATCGATGTTGTTATCTTTTAAATAATCATATAAAGTTTTAGATGATAATCTATTAAGTTCTTCAGCTAAGATACTTTTACCATACATGCTTTTAATCATGCCAATTGGTGCAGCACCAGTTCTGAAACCTTTAACAGCCACATTTTTTTGGTGTTTTTTTAATTCTTTCTCAACAGCTTCAGAGTAATCTGCTTTTGTAAGGGC
>CANFUB010000039.1 GCA_947450015.1 Bacteroidota bacterium
ATCATTTTTTACAATGGAAAAACAAAGCAGCCATAGGTAAAAACGAGCAGTACACCATCTTGCTAGAGGCCATGAGTATGGCGGCACAGCCAACCTATCAGCAGAGCTACATGTTCTCAAACCATTATTATTGGAACAACCAATTTAAGCAACAAGGGCATCAAACTTTAAAAGTTGGTTTGAGTAAGAAGAATAAAAAACCAGGTGCCTACAATGCTTATTATTACGCCATGCCCAACGAATCTTTTAATGTGCAGTTCACTTATAGTCTGTTGAGTAATTACATTTATTACGGTTATGATGCCAAACCAGCACAGTTAAATACTGCTGAGAATGTGGCACAATTAGCGGTTCATAAACATTTTAACTTAAAGAAATTTCAAGTGCACCAAGAGCTGGTGTATCAAACGTTTTCGAGCGGATTGAAAGCTAAAATAAGATTGCCTCAACTCTTATCAAAAACTAGTTTGTATTACCAATCCTATGCCTTTAAAAAAGCCACCTTTTTACAAATTGGTATGGATGTGAATTATACCACCGAGTACAATGCTAAATTTTATAATCCCGCTACCCGCAATTTTCAATTGATGGACAAAATGATTGGCAATTATCCTTATGTTGATTTATTTGTGAATGCAGAAATAAAAACGGCTAAAATCTTTTTCAAGATGGAGCATTTTAACCAAGATCTAGGCGGTCGTAACTTGTTTCCGAATTATTTCTATGCCTCGCCTTACCAACCCACAGCCTTAAGACGCTTCAGATTGGGCGTTGCTTGGAAGTTTTATTATTAAGCAATAATGGATAGAAAGTAGGGAAGAACCTAACCGAAATTTTTATTAATATTTTTATTTTATATTTGAAACAGCAATAAATTATTTAAAGATAAAATATGCGGAGAAAGAGGAACCGCACTTACTTCAAGACGATTTTTGAAAAATAATCAATGAAATTGTCAAAGTCTATTTCATATCAATAGATGCAGCCATTATTAAATTGTCCTCGTTGTTTAAGCATATTGAAATAGATTTGAACAAATGGACTAGTTGTGGGCTAGATGTGGGCTAATAGAATTAGATTTGTCCCAATGGCAACAATAAATTTTTTGATTCAAAGCAAAGGCAATACTGCAGGGATTTACATAAGGTTAAGGGAGGGGCGAAACATTGATGCCAAGGCTAAAACTAAATATGTTATCAATTCAACTGATTGGAGCGCAGCTAAAGGGCAGCCTAAAAACTTAAAAGATGAAGATTTTAAAAAGTTGAACAAAGACCTGATAGATTTAGGCAACGATTTATTAACTCACTATAATAAGAGTGTGAATAATACTGAAATAAATACCCAATGGTTAAAGGACTTTATTAAGCCACCTGAACAAGCTGAAGCAATACCCAATAAACTGACAGCGTATTTTGATTATTATTCCACCCATAAAAAAAGCACCATAGAAGCTTCAACCCATACAAAATTGCATGTAAACAAGCACCTTGTTGAGAGATTTCAAAAATCTACCAATAGAGAATATTACATAAAAGATGTAAATGCAGATTTTAAATTAAAATTTGAGGCATATTGTATTAGTGATAACTATGCTCCCAACACAATTGCAAGGACAATCAAGTTTATTAAGACCATTTGCTACCATGCAAGAAACAATGGGATAGAAACCCATTTTCAGTTAAATAGCATTTCAGCCAAAACTGTAAAAGTAGAAAAGATATTTTTAACGCCAGAAGAAATTGTACAGATTCAAAAGAAGGATTTAAAATTTGATTATTTGGTTAATGCGAGAGACTGGTTAATCATCAGTTGTGAAACAGGGCAAAGAGTGTCCGATTTTATGCGATTTACAAAGGAACAAATACGATTTGAGGGTGAAGTCCCACTTATTGAATTTACACAGGTTAAAACGGGTAAAATAATGGCTATTCCTTTAAGTAAAACCGTTAGAACTATTTTGGAAAGGAGAAATGGTGAATTCCCCCGTAAAATCAGCGACCAAAAATACAATGAATTTATTAAGGAGGTATGTAAATTGGCGGGATTAACGAAGAAAACAAAAGGCAGTAAAATTGACAAAGAGACCACACGGAAGGAAAGTGGCTTGTTTCCAAAACATGAATTAGTAACTTCGCACATTGGTAGGCGTTCCTTTGCTACGAATAATTACGGGCGTATTCCAACCTCACTATTGATAAATGTCACTGGCCATTCCACTGAATCAATGTTTTTGGAATACATTGGTAAAACTGTAACAGAAAAAGCAATACAACTGGCTGAATATTTTTAAATGCCAAAAACACAACTAAAAACAAGACTATTGAATAATATTGAAAACCTGCAACCAGACTATGATAAACAGTACCAACTCGTCAAAAATACCAGCATCCAGCATATTTCAGAATACCTGAATACTTTTGATGGAAAGACAGTAGAGAGTAAGGTCAATGAACTGCGAAAATTCCTCGCAAAAAAAATATTGACCATGTTGACCAAATGGAGCGATGAACTTAAAATTCACCGGACAGACTTGTTTACAGATGATTTAATCAATTCCTACAATGAACATATTGGCAAATATGAAAACAGGGACGTTTCTTTCTTTATCCATTATCATTTAGCGGATTTAAAAGCCTTATACGCTGACACAGTTCATGAATACCCCCATAATTATCAATTAACTCCTCAGAGATTGGTTAAATTAATTGCCAGACATAATGCCTTAAAGGAATTGAAAGAGAAATTATATCCCATACTGGGGTGTACTGATACAGCGGCTATGTGGATTGAAAAATTGACGATTGATAAACCACCTCATTTAATTCCTGAACGAAGCCTTGATGGTCAAAAAAGTAATCAAACATCAGTATTAGAAAGGAAGGACGAAGTACATTCAAATGCAGAACCATTGGCAATGGCTGAAAATAACAGTCAAAATACCAACCCTTATCCAAGAATTTTCAAGAACCATCAATGCTATCTGTTCTTTACTGGTTTGCAAAGTGACATAAGGGAAAGGTTTAAACTTGCAGATTATAGCTTTATATACAGGCGTATGCAAAAGGATGGATATATTTTCGAATATGTAGTAGATACTGAATTCAGGGATTTCCTGTCAGCAATGTCCATTTATATAGAAAAGACCAAGTTGTTGGATTATTGCAAAACAGACTTAAAGGAAAAAAACTATTTCTCTAAAAAAGCCTTATTTAAACCCCTTTAATACTTAGGATGTTTTCACACCCGAAAAGTTACAAAACCGTAGCTTTTCAGGGTTGTTTTTTGACCGTTTGTTGTAGTTGTTAAATCAATAAAACAACAATGCACAAAAACTCAACCCTTATCCATGATGTAACTCCAGAGCAAATGACCAGTTTATTTGCTGGATTACAGAACCAATTAAACGAACTTAAGCTAAATTTTGAACCCAAACTACCAGTAGAATACCTGACAAGGGGTGAAGTTGCCATAATGCTCAAATGCGACCTCAGCACGATTCACAATTGGACAGTTAAGGGAAAACTTATTCCTTATGGTCTGGGCAATAGAGTGTATTACAAACGAAGTGAAGTAGAATCTGCATTATTACCATTCGGCAAGAACAAAGGAGATAATAAATAGGCTTATTCAATATGGATAATCTGAATTTTAACCTTTCCGATTTTGTAAAGAGTACAGAGCGGCAAATAGAGCAGTTAAATGACGCTAATGGGGTAATGGAATTCCCCATCAGCGTATTCCCTCCGATATTTAAGAATTTAATTAACGAGTGCAGGGAATCATTGAATTTCCCTGCCGATTATACCGGAACGGCAATTTTAACAGCGGTAGCTACTGCCATTGGAACAAGTGCAAAACTAAAAGTAAAGACAGGTTGGTATGAATTCCCATCCCTATATACAGTTATAATTGGCAATGCAGGTGCAAATAAGAGTCATCCTTTGAGTTTAGTCTTTAACGTCTTCAATGAAATTGATAAGAAAGCAATCAATAAATTTGAATTGCTCCATGAAGAATACGAAGAGTATCAAAAACTAAACAGAAAACAAAAATTGGAGGAGACAGAAGTCAAACGTCCTAAACTGGTAAAATCCATACTCAGTAATTTTACCCCAGAAGTATTGCATCAACGATTATCTGACAATTTAAGGGGATGCACGGTTGTAAGTGATGAGTTGGCCACTTTCTTGGAAGGAATGAACAATTATTCCAAAGGCGACCAGTCAAGTACCTATTTAAGTTTCTGGAGTAATAAACCAACCACAATTGATAGAGTGAACAAGCCAATCCCACTATTCATACAAGAGCCATTCGTCAACATCATTGGAGGATTGCAACCCCGGGCATTAAAGAAATCCTTTACAGCCAATAAAACAGATAGTGGTTTTTTACAACGGTTTTTATTTGCATTTCCTGCAAACGCAGAGAAATATCCGATTAATGATATAGAGATGAACTCATCCACCTTAAACCAATTTAATGCTTTTCTAATTAACTACATTAACGGACATCAGGTTGAGATTGATACTAATACCGGAAAGATAAAATCCAGACTGTATTACTGGAGCAAAGAGGCAAAGGATTACTTCTATGAATGGCAAAAAGGCAATACAATTAAGGTCAATCAATATTCAGATGAACTAAAAGGCGAAATTATCTCAAAGTTTGACATTCATTTTGTACGCATAGCCTTGATACTACATGTAATGGAAGATAATGCCTCCAGTGAAATCAGCTTAAATGCAGTTATTGGAGCGGAGGCGTTATGCAAGTATTTTATTCATAATGCGTTTAAGGTTTTGGATATTTTAGATACTCCGGTAATTCCCAAAGAAACTTTGCCACTGAACAAACTTAAATTTTACGAAGCATTGCAGAATGAGTTTACAACCTCTGACGCTATTTCATTGGGAGAACATGCCAATTTCAGGATGAATGAAAAGTTCGTACAAAGATTCATAACAGATACCTCTTATTTTATGAGAGTATCCCAAGGCAATTATTCAAAAATAAATTAGTTCCAAAACAATTGTCCATTGTCCTTAATGTCCTTTCTGTCCTTTTGATGGGCAGAAAATGGCAATCGGGGACAAAAAGGACAGAAAAGACATCGGACATTCTTAAATATTCACAAAATAAAACATGAAAACTCATAAATACACATTAGAACCCTATAGGGGAATGACAAGCAGATTCACTTGTCCTGACCCAAATTGTCGTGGACACAAGACATTCACCCGTTACATTGATAGAGTGACCAATGAATACATTCATTTTACAGTTGGAAGATGCGGTCGTTCGGATAATTGTGGCTATCATTATAAACCAAACAATTATTTTTCAGACAACAAATATTTGTTTGTTCCCGCCAAACAAACGTATAATTTCAATTCTAAGGCAATTTTACAACCAAAAGAGCAAGAACCTTCTTTTATTCCATTTGATGTGCTTAAAAAGGCTCTTGGAAAGGATTTAGACACAAATTGCTTCATTTCTTATCTTGTAAACTTATTCGGAAATGATGCAGCAAAGAGACTGGTAAGTCATTACTATATTTCAACCTCCAAAACCTGGAGTGGGGCCACAGTTTTTTGGCAAATTGATATAGAAAGACAAATAAGGAGCGGTAAAATAATGCTCTATGACCCAGTTACAGGCAAAAGGGATAAAACAAAGAACAGTTGGGTGCATAGCGCCTTAAAGCTAACAAATTTTAATTTGAAACAATGTTTCTTTGGCGAACACTTGCTTTCAGATAAATCAAAAGTAGTGGCTATTGTTGAAAGCGATAAAACTGCGGTTATCATGCACTTTTGTTTACCTCAGTATATTTGGATAAGTAGCAGCGGTAAAGAGGGTTTGAATGCGTATAAATTTGAAGTTTTACAAGGACGTACAGTAATTCTTTTTCCCGATTTGTCTAAACCGGATGCAAAAAACAATTGTTTTAAACTTTGGAGTAAAAGGGCGCAAGAATTTAAAACTATTGCCAATATTACGGTAAGTGATTATTTGGAGAAAAACACGACCGACATTGAAAAAGCACAGGGATTGGATATTGCAGATTATTTTATTATGCACAATGCGACCCACCCATTTACAGAAAGAATATTTCACGAATCAATAATAGTTAATGACCATTGGGATTCAACTGAAATGGAGACCAGTGAACCAGAAACCCCAGAACCCGAAGACTGGAATGATGAAATTTTAGAACTGGAATCTTATTTTAAATCTGTTGTCTTGCCAATTCAATCTATCAAACTAAATCAATGCACCACTATATTGGATGTTTCAAAGTTCATAGAAAGTCATCTGGCCAATGTTAAAACAAATAATGGAAAGCAAAAATTTGTACCGTATCTCAATCGATTGCAAGAATTAAGGACAATTCTTAGTTAGTAGTTTTAATTGATAAATGTCTTTTTATTAGGTATATCAGGAGTAAAACAAATGTTTGTTGTATTAAAAACAATAATTGCAACAACTGTTTCTGAATTGCAACAAAATATTTGTTTTGCAATTAAAATATTTGTTTTGGTAGTTGTTGTAAAGCTATTAATAGGTCAAATAGTTGTTGCTAATACTATACAAATCTAATTCAAAATATTGCGGTCTTAAGTTTTTTTATAAATTGCTTTACCCCATTTTATTTTATCCCAAATTCTCTCATGAACGAAATAACCAATGGTAGTGTAAATATTACTGACAATCATAAAACCCATTGCCACCTTTATTTGACCTGTAAATAGATAGATTGAGATAAAGTCAAGAATTAGTATGACCACCCTGTAACTAACTGTTTTTACAATAGATCTGGGGAGTGTTTCCATAGCATGGTGTATTTTTGGAAGAAGTTTTTCTATCATTTTTTGTGATTATTTATCTAATACCTACTTGTATTTTCAATTAAATATAAAATAAGCAAAATACTAATGATGAGAACTGTTATTGTGAGTGAAAGAATTAATATTGATGTAGATTGGAATGAGTCATTTATCAGTTGTTTTTCCGTTTTTTTATATTTTACATAAGATAATACCAAAACGATAGCTCCAACAGCAACCAAGAATATACCTATAAGTGAAGAATAGCCATGTTGAATAGGAATTGATGTGTTTTTGCCAAGTAAAAGGGAAATTTGTTTTACGAATAGCGAGAATTTAACCACTACAAAACCAAAAGCCATAATACCAATGCTGGTTCTTATCCATGCTAATAGTGTTCGTTCATTGGCTAAATGGTCTCTTGCATCTTGCTTTTTCATTGTTTCATTTGCAAGTATTTCTTTATCCGGTTTTAATGATTCCATTTCCCAATTCTATTTAGTTGGCACAATAAATACCGGTTTAGTGGAATGCCTTATTATCTTTTCTGCAATACTACCCATCAACAGATGCGATAATCCTGTTCTGCCATGCGTACCTAAAACAATAATATCTGCTTCCCATTCCTCTGCTACTTTTAAAATATCTTCAAAGGGATTTCCTACTTTTACAAAAGTCCAAACTTTATAGTCTCTAAATACTTTATCAATAAGGATTTGCTGGTTTTTTTTGCAATCATTTTTTTCAATGTCCCCTAATTCTTTTGGCGTTAATCCGCCATCGGTCATCAGAGCCGTAACATCAACAATACTTACCAAAGCAATCTCCGCATTTAATTGTTTTCCAAACTCAAATCCAATTGTTGCAACTTTTTCAGAAGTTGGTCCGTCATCAATTGCTATTAATACTTTTTTCATTTTAAGCGATTGTTTATGTTTTAGCAAGAGCGAATTTACTACATTTATATCCTGTTATTGTTATATAATTAATTTAAAGTTTCATTTTTTGAACATTCTTATTCCCGGCCATATAACCCTCCCCAAAAATGAACTGAAGCAGTATTTTTCCTTTGGATTTGGAACTCTTACTGAAAAAACTTATAAAATAGCTGGGTTATTTATCTTGCTTCATGATATAA
This sequence comes from Bacteroidota bacterium, assembly GCA_947450015.1. Taxonomy (GTDB): domain Bacteria; phylum Bacteroidota; class Bacteroidia; order NS11-12g; family UBA955; genus JABMMZ01. Next base: position 7,969 of record CANFUB010000039.1, read on the forward strand.
TAATAAGTAAAAAAATGGTCGTGAGAGGTTGTAAAAGCTGTTACCAATATCCACCCCATTGAATTCATATATTCCAAAACATCTGATATTTCTGTAAATGATTCAGCTTTACTCTTTATTTTCTCACCTTCAACGGAATCCTTAGCAAAGTATTTTTGTCCAAAATCTACGGTTATATTAAAACTGCCAGTGGAAAAACTTCTTTTAACTGCTTTGAATTGAAAATAAATTTCAGTTTGTGCATTGCCATTGCTTTGGCTAGTCAGTTTCAATGACATTAATAGGAAACCTATAAATATTGAGTATTTCATATCGAAGCATATTAAAATTTCATTTTTTGTATCCTTATCACATTCAATATAGCCAATAGTGCCACACCAACGTCCGCAAAAACGGCTTCCCACATGGTAGCCAAACCACCTGCACCCAATGTCAAAACAATCACTTTTACTGCAAAAGCAAGAGTGATGTTTTGCCAGACAATTCTTTTGGTTTGCTTGCCAATGTTGATGGCCATTGCTATTTTGCTCGGCTTGTCATCCTGTATAACTACATCAGCCGTTTCAATAGTTGCATCACTGCCAAGACCGCCCATTGCAATGCCCACATTGCTCAAAGCCACAACAGGGGCATCATTTACCCCGTCACCAACAAAAGCAACTGTTTCTTTTCGGTCTTTGATTTCTTTGATTTTGTTTACTTTGTCCTCAGGTAGTAAATCACCAAAAGCATTGTCAATACTTAGACTTTTAGCTACATATTGCACCACACTGTTTTTATCACCACTTAACATAGTGGTTTTTATATTCATACTGTGAAGTTTGTCTACCGCCTCTTGTGCATCTTCCTTTATCTTGTCCGCTATGGTTATATAACCTGCAAATTTTTTATCGTAAGCAATGGCAATCAATGTATAAACAATGGTATTAGGGTCAATATCATAAGCAATATTATATTTATCCATCAATTTAAGATTGCCAACTAAGAATTCTTTACCCTTAATATTTGCTTTTAACCCTTGCCCTGCAATTTCTTCCACATTGGTAAGCGCAATTTCTGTTTGTGTGTTGCCAACATGTTCCTGAATGGCGGTGGCAACCGGATGGGTACTCTGTGTTTCCAGAGCATTGACCATTAGAAGAATTTCATCTTTATCGAACTCTGATTTGATGACCACTTCCTGAACCTTAAATACCCCTTCGGTCATGGTACCTGTTTTATCCATCACCACATTTTGAATATTGGCAATAATGTCCAAAAAATTACTGCCTTTAAACAATATACCATTTTTACTGGCCGCACCGATACCACCAAAATACCCCAAAGGGATACTGATAACCAATGCACAAGGGCAGGATATAACCAGAAAAATGAGTGAACGGTACAACCATTCCTTAAATACATACCCATCAACAAAAAAGTAGGGTAATAAGCAAATAGCAACGGCCAAGAATACAACAATCGGGGTATAGATTTTAGCGAACTTTCGTATAAATAATTCGGTAGGTGCTTTTTGTGCAGTGGCACTTTGAACCAGTTCCAGAATTTTGCTCAACTTACTATCGGTATAGGCAACGGTTACTGTTACTTGTGCAACAGTATTGAGGTTAATCATTCCTGCCAAAACAGTTTCACCTTTTGTTTTGGTGTCCGGTTTACTTTCACCTGTCAAGGCTGCTGTATTGAATGAAGCGGTATCAGAAAGCAATTCACCATCCAACCCCAGTTTTTCACCAGATTTCAATTGAATAATGTCACCAATTTTAGCATCTTCAGCTTTGATGATTTTGGGTTGATGATTTTCTAAAATAGTTACCTCATCTGGTCTTTGGTCTAATAAAGTCTTAATATTGGCTTTTGCCCTTCTTACAGCCAAGGTCTGAAACACTTCACCAACCGCATAAAACAACATCACTGCCACACCCTCTGGGTACTCGCCAATGGCAAATGCGCCAATTGTGGCAATACACATTAATAGAAACTCCGAAAATATCTCACCTTTTGTTATGCTTTCAAACGCTTCTTTCATAACCGGCAAACCAACAGGAATATAAGCAGCAATATACCAGACAATTCTTAGCCAACTCGTAAACCATTCAGGTTTTACATAATTCTCCAATACAATTGCTGCTAAAAGCAATGCCAGACTAATGATAGCAGGTAAAAACATTTTAAAGAGGCTTTCGCTGCCTCCTGAATGATCATGTTCATCATCACCATCTTTGTGTATATGCTCTGTTTTGGCATTTATTTTTTCCTCTAACGAACAACAAGTCATTTTGCCCAGTGCATCGTAAGTGTGTTTGTGGTTTGGGTTTGTATTAATCATTTTTCTAATTAAGTGAAATAAGCAATGATTCCTGTTAGGATAAGTATGATGCCGATGATGAGACGTTCATTGTGTTCAAGGAAATGAAAATTTATTTTCTCAAATCCTTTTAATGCTAAATAAACTAGCAATACCATCATGGCAACAGTAATAGTTAAATAAATTACTGAAACAGATATTATACCTGCCCAACCTGCACTACCAGCAGTGAAATAATACGTTTCTAATTCAATACAAGGTGAAAAAAACATTGCAATTGCTAAAGATGTTGTTATTGCAGCTACAGAAGAACGATTAATTTTATTTTCATCGTGATGATGATGTTTGCTGTGGTTTAATTCCTTAAGATGAAGTAAGAGGTAAATTAATCCTAAACCCCCTAATATGGCAGGTGCAAGCCACTTGAATATTTGATTATAGCGTTCCGAAAATTCATATCCTGCCCAGCCTACAAGCAACCCAATCAATATAGTACTTGCAATATGTGCAATACCTGAGATTAAGGTGACACGGAGTGTTAATGCACGGCTCCACTTTTCACCTTTACTTATAGCAACAATTGGCAGCCAATGATTGGGAATGGCTGCGTGAACGATGCTTAATAGAAAAGCACTTACTAATAGATGTATCATTTTTGTATTGATTTAAAGTTGTTTAAGTATATAATCCACACAATTACCAATATGGTGGGCGAGGGGACTTGGTAATAAAAATAGTTAAATGTACTAAACTATCTTAAAACCAAGTTCTCACCCGTATTTTTTTTGTTTATTTATTGATTTTTAGCTGATTCTTATTCCTCTTCTTCCATGTTTTTCATTTTCATTAGCAGTGTGTAAGCCCCGCTAATGACAAAAGTTTTGTTTTTCATGTCTGTACTATCGGCAAATGAAATTTGGGTATATCCATTTTCGTTGTTTTGTGTAGTGACCTCCAGCATTTCGTACTTATTTTTTTCACTTTGGGTAAATACATATTGTTTGCCTTCGAAACGAACCAAACCATCATTGTGAATAACGAAAGCATTGTTGGTAGATACCTCCACCTCTGCATTCATATACATTCCAGGTATTAGCGACTTGTCATATTGCTCAAAATGACATTGAACCTGAGTGGTTCTTTCAGAGGTAACATCTTTGCCAATCAATATTATCTCACAAGTGTATTTTTTGTTTGGGTTGGTATTGTTGTAAGCAAATATCTTTTGCCCGATAGAAATCTTGTACAAATCTTTTTCAAAAATGGTCAATGTTAAATGAATATCCTCAGGATTGACCAATTCAAACAACACGTCCGTTGGGGTTATATATTTTCCGATGTTCATTTTTACTTGTGATACAAAACCGTCAATGGGTGAAGTGATGGTGATATTCTTAGAGATATTGCTTTCATTTAAGTTGTCAGGGTTCAAGCCAATTAATTTTAAGCGCTCCCCTAATGATTTTATAAGGATTTTTTGAGAAATATAGTCGGTTTGAGCATTTTGGAAGATTTTGTCGCTACTGGCTTTGCTCTGATTCAATTCCTTTTGACGGAAATACTCAGTTTCAATGGAAGTGAAATGTGCTTTGGCCATCAGGAAATCTTGTTGCAGTTGTATGTATTGCTGGTCTTCCATAGTGGCAATTACTTCCCCTTTGTTGATATGCATACCCGCCAACAGTTTTGTAGATTTAAGATAACCACCCATTGGAACACTGACAGATACCATATTTTGGGGTGGTACTTCTATTTTCCCGTTCACTTTCAGTAAAGATGAAATATTACGTTGCTCAATTTTCCCGATTTTTATTTCTGAATTTTCGAGTTGGGCATCGGTAAGTTCAACGGTATTTTCGTTAGGAGTTTCTTCGGATTTGACTTCCGTCTTTTTATTGCTGCTGCAAGCTATAAGCGTTGCAAATATTATTGCTATGATGATAAATTTTGTATTCATTTTATTTATTGTTTAATTCATGAAACTTAAGCAGTTTCAAAATTGAATTTATTTTGAGGTTAAGAAATTGAGTTGAATGATGTAGTGATTGAGGTCTTTTACGGCATCGGTATAATTACTTCTTATGGCTGTTGCATTATTGATGAGCATGGTCCATTCCAGATAATTGATATTACCGCTGGCAAATTGCTCATTGGCAGCTTTCGTAATTACATCGGCTCCTTTAAGTGATATATTTTCATAGCCGCTTACAATTTGCAATTGCGTAAGATATTGCTTGTATACAGTTTCGTATTCTGCTTTCAGAGTTTGCAATACGATTTGGTATTTGTTTTCAGTTATCAACTCAAGCGTTTTACTTGAATTGATTTTAGCTTTTTGAGAACCGAAAAATAAAGGTACACCAACACCAAACTGAATGGATTGGAAGCGAAATGAAGATGCATAGAATTTATTATCATTTCCATTTCCCTGTATGCTTTGATTGCTATACCCTACATTCAAGTTGGGTAACAACTTTGACTTCTCCAATTGTGTATTCGCCATTGAAATGTTCTTTTGCTGCCGCAAAACCTTTATTTGTGGATGATTACTGATGGCCGATGTGTCAATCGTTCCTATAAAATTCATCTTTGAATTTTCAGTGGTCGGTGTAACAACAATTGTTGTATTCAACAATTGTTGGAACTGTATTTGCAAAACTTCCAAATCATTTTTCAACTGTTTTAATTGTGTGCTAATTTGGGAACGTTGGGTTTCTGCTGTTGTAGTTTCTAAAATATTGCTCTCACCTTTGGAGAAGCGCAAGTTAGCTTTTGTTAAAAACGAAGAATAAACACTGTCGTTTTGCAACAATAATTTCTGTTTTTGCTGCATGTAAACCAATAAATAGAAGATATCGCTAACTTGACGTTTCAATTCTGCTTCCTTTACGGTAATGTTTAACACACTGCTTTTATAGGTTTCATTTTGAAGCAATTTTTGTTTTGTATAAACAGTTGGGAAACTAATGCCTTGTGAAATTCCAAATTTTGTATCCTTATAAAAACTATTGAATTGTCCATATTCTCCAAATAGACTGGTTTGAGGGATATCAACTGCTGCTGCTTTCAGCCTCTTCTGATATTCCGCATTCAGCTTTTCATTCTTTACAGTCAGATTGTTTCTGAGGGCAGTATCTATGGCACTTTGCAATGTAATGGGTTGTTGGGCATTCACATTTTGAAAGGAAAAGAAGCATAGCAGGAAAATGAAAGTTACTACTGTGGTTTTTCTTTTTAATTTTAATAAAATGCCTTTTTCAAAAATAATATACAGAACTGGTAAAACAAACAGTGTAAGGAAGGTTGCAAATATTAAGCCTCCAATTACAACTGTGGCCAAAGGTCTTTGTACTTCAGCCCCTGAGCCGTGGCTTAATGCCATTGGTAGAAA